>JBGPKC010000020.1:0-43880 GCA_041485725.1 Steroidobacteraceae bacterium | reverse complement strand
CAGGGTCAGGCGGAGCTCGCCGTGGCGGTGAGGGGGTTTGTGAAGCAGTTGCCCGCGGTCCGAGCCGAGCGCGAGTGGATCCGCGACCGGTTGCTCGAGCAGGCAAGGGGGAGTGAGCGCGCGCAGTTCGTTGATCGATGGAAGCAGGACGCGCTCGCTACGTGGCAGGCTTTCCGTGCGCAGCAGCAGGCGGCGGAGCAGGCCAGGCAGCGGGAGCTCGATCGTGCGCGGCAACTCGATCTCGAGCGGTCACGAACGCGATCACATACTCATCGCGAGGACCTGACGCGATAGGTCACCCTGCAGCCTTAGCCGTCCGGTGTAACCATGGACCAAGATAGCGTGAAGCTCGGGCTCCTCATAGAGACCGCCGAGAGGCATCAGAAGCTCGCTGCAGCGGCCATCACGACGCTAAGCGAGCAGACCCAGGGGCTCGAGGCAATGGTGAGAGATCAAATCCGTCGCGCCGTTGTCGAAGAGATGAAAACCGTGCGGGCGGAGACACAAAGCGCGGTCGAGGCGCTCCAGAGCGTAAAGCGGGCAGCCAATGCGCGCGTGACGCTCTGGACGCTTGGTCTTACGGCGATATCGGTGGGGGTTGCGCTCTTCGTCGCCTGGTGCGTCCTGCCTACCCCCCGGCTGAAATCGCGGCGTTACGCACCGAACGCGATCAGCTCGCGAGCAACATTGCAGTCCTCAATCAACGCGGTGCGCGGGCGGATCTGCGGCGGTGCGGGACGCGGCACCTCTGCGTTCGGGTGGACATGAACGCGCCTCGATACGGTGATCAAAGGGAGTACTTCGTCATCCGAGGCTACTGAGTTTTCGTGGCCACGACGCCGACCGTGGAATAGTAGATCGACTTCTCTCGCAGAGCACCCGCGGAGGCGGCCATGACCATTGCAACCGGGCCTCGTCCTGGATCCAGGTGCGTTCTGGCTTAGACGTGCGACACACAGAGAGGCGTTGGCCCCCCAGCAGTGGTGCGCCCTACTGTGCTGGCGCCAACGACTCCGCCGCGAGTGCGTGCACTATTGGCGTCCTTACCCGGAACCAGATGGCATAGAGAGCCGGAAGGAACAGCAGCGTCAGCACCGTGCCGGCGGCTGTGCCGCCGATCAGGGTACAGGCCATCGATCCCCAAAACACAGAGGTCGTGAGCGGAATGAATGCCAGCACTGCCGCAAGAGCCGTCAGGAGGACAGGTCGCGCGCGCTGCACGGTGGCTTCGACGACCGCATCATAAGGATCCAAACCCTGGGCCTCATTCGTGTGAATCTGCCCAATCAGGATCAAGGTATTGCGCATCAAAATACCGGAGAGGCCAATCAGCCCGAGAATGGCATTGAAGCCGAAGGGCTGATGCAAAACGAGCAGAATCGGGACTGCACCCACCAGGCCCAGCGGCGCCGTCAGGAACACCATCGTCATCGCTGACAGCGAGCGTGTCTGCAGGACCAATACCAACAGGGTCAAGAGCACCATGATCGGAAAGACGGGTGCCAACGCGGAGTTCGCCTTGGTCGAATCCTCGATGTTGCCGCCGGTCTCGATCCGATATCCGTTCGGCAGGCGTGCGATGATGGGGGCGAGCGCTTTCTCGATTTCCATGGAAACCTCGGGCGGCTGCATGGCTTCATCGAAGTCGGATTGCACGGTGATGGTCGGCGTACGGTCGCGGCGCCTGAGGATCGGATCCTCGGGACGGATCTCGACGTGACCGATCTGACTCAAGGGGACGACGCGTCCCGTGCGGCTCGTCAGGGTCAGCTCGCCGAGTCGCGCGGGGTCGAGGCGCTCGGGGCCTGCGCTGCGCGCCACCACGTCCACCGTACGGATATCTTCCCGAACCTGAGTCACAGGGACCCCGGTTAACAGGAACTGAAGCTGTTGTGCAGCCTCGCTCGAGCTCAGCCCCATGAGCTGCAGCCGATTCTGGTCGAGCACGAAATGGACTGTTGGGGTGCGCTCACCCCAGTCCTGGTTCACCTGGCGGGTATGGGGGTTGGCGCGCATGACGGCCTGGACCTGGTTGGCAATGGTCCGCAGCTGATCGGGGTCGGGGCCCATGACACGGAAGTTGACCAGGTAACGGGGATAGGGGCCGAAGATGAGCTGGGAGACCCGCACGCGAGCCTCAGGCACCAGTCCCTGGGCGATCCGCTCGCGTAACCGCAACTTGAGTCGATCGCGCGCGCGGGCGTCAGGAGTCAGGATGACCAGTTTTGCGAAGGCGGGATCCGGCAGCTCGGGGTTGTAGGAAAAGAAGAAGCGGGGCGCGCCCTGCCCAATGTAGGTGGTGACGATCTTGGCCTCGTGTTGTTGGCGCACCCATCCCTCTACTTTGATGGCGGCGGCCGTGGTCGCCTCGATGCTGGTCCCCTCCGGCATCTGCACTTCGACCAGCACCTCGGGCCGATCGGAGCTCGGGAAGAACTGACGCTTGACGAAACCCATTCCGAGTCCCGCCAGCAGGAACACCGCGACGACCATGCCCGCGACCTTGAACCTGTGGTCCACGGCCCAGGAGATGAGTCGACGCAGGCGCTGATAGCGCGGTGTTGAATAGATCCCGGTGTGCCCGCCCGGCACGGGCGCGATGTCTGGAAGCAGCTTGACACCGAGATACGGTGTGAAGACGACGGCCACCAGCCAGGACACGATCAAAGCATAGCCCACTATCCAGAAGATGTTGCCGGCGTACTCTCCCGCGGTCGAGTGCGCGAAACCTACGGGCGTGAACCCAATGATCGTGACCAATGTCCCCGAGAGCATCGGAGCTGCGGTGTGACTCCAGGCGTAGGCGGCCGCTTTCACGCGTTCGAAGCCCTCTTCGAGCTTCACCACCATCATTTCGATTGCGATGATCGCATCATCGACGAGGAGTCCGAGCGCGATCACGAGCGCGCCGAGCGTAATACGGTCGAAGACGCGGCCGGTGAGGAGCATGACGACAAACACCGCCGCGAGTGTCAACGGCACGGCCGCAGCCACTACAATGCCCACGCGCCAGCCGAGACTCATGAGGCTCACGATCATGATGACGGCCAGCGCGACAAAGAATTTGAGCATGAACTCGCCCACCGCTTCCCTGATGTTCACTGCCTGGTCGACAACCTTGGTGAACCGCACGCCCGCAGGCAGCGCGCGCGCAATCTGCTTCTCTTCGGCATTCAGCGCTCGGCCGAGATCCAATCCGTTCCAGCCGTCCTGCATCACGACGCCAAGCACCAGCGCGGCCTCGCCATCGTGACGGATCAGGAATGTCGGCGGGTCTTCGTAACCCGGTTTGACCTCGGCGATGTCCGCAAGCCTGAACGCTCGGCCGCCGGCGGACATCGGGGTGTCGCGGATCTTCTGCAAATCATCGTAGGCGCCATCGAGGCGCATGAACACCTGCGGCCCGTTCGTATCGATCGAGCCGGCGGGAGTCACGGCGTTTTGACGCTGGAGCGCGTCAAAAATGTCTCTTGGGCTGAGACCGAGGTTCGCCAGCCGGGCATGGGAGAACTCGACGAAGATGCGCTCAGGGCGCTCGCCCTGGATGTTGACTTTCTTGACGCCTGATACGTGAAGGAGGCGCTGCCGTAGTCTCTCGGCTTCCCGGGTGAGCTCTCGGGGTGGCATGCCGTGAGCCTCGAGCGCGTAGACGGCGAAAATGACATCGGAGTACTCGTCGTTGACAAACGGGCCCTGCACGCCGGCAGGAAGTTTGGGCGCCTCATCGCCGAGTTTCTTGCGCGCCTGATAGAACTCCTCGGCAACCGCTGAGGCTGGGGTCTTGTCGCTCAGCGTGACCATCATCACCGCGATCCCAGGGCGCGTGAAAGTCTCTACCCGATCGTACCAACGCAACTCCTGCATGCGCTTCTCGAGCGGCTCGGCCACGAGGTCCTGCATCTGCCGGGCCGTCGCTCCGGGCCACACGGCGGTGACCGTAAGGGTCTTGATCACGAAAGTAGGATCCTCGGCGCGACCGAGGCGCAGGAACGCGTACGCGCCCGAGAGGATGATGGCGACGATCAGGAACAGGGTGATCGATCGCTCGCGGACGGCCAGCGCGGACAGGTTGAACCGACTCATGCGGGGTTATCTCGCGGCAACGCGCGTCTCAGCCACCTGGACGCGCTGTCCTTCGTGCAGGAAGTGACCGCCGACGGCGATGATCGGGTCTCCGACGTGGATTTCGCCGCTCACGATGGCGCGCTCACCGTCGAATCGGCGGAACCTGACCGGTCGGTACGACACGGATGAGGATTGGCGCTCGAGCAGCCACACACCCGGGCCTCGACCTTCGTCATCGATCGCCGCGAGCGGAACTGACAGGGCACCGGCCCGCTCTGGCTCCTTCAGATACACTGTGACGGTCGCGCCGAGCGGCGCTGTGGCCGCTACCCCGTCCAACACATAGCGGGCCTCAAACGTTCGGGTCAGCGGATCGGCGGCGTCGGACAACTGTCGCAGGCGCGCCGGGTATCGCGTGGCCGAATCGGCATTCGCTCCATAGAGGGTTGCGTAACCCGTTGAGCCAAGCGCCGGACGCAGGGTCTCAGGCAGGTTGATCGCCGCCTCGCGAGCTCCGGCGCGTGCCATGCGGACCACGATCTGGCCGGCGGAAACAAATTGTCCTGGCTCTGCCAGGGTCTCGACCACTGTGCCGTCGGCATCTGCGACAAGCGTTGCGTACGCGCCTTCGTTCTGAGCGACTTTGAGCTGCGCTTCGGCGGCTGACAGCAAGGCTCGTGCGCTGTCCGCGGCAGCCTTGACCTGGTCGTAGGCCGATTGGGACACGGCGCCCGAGGAGACCAGGCCACTGTAGCGCGCTTCATCGGCGGCCGCCTGCTGCAATCGGGCCCGCGCCGCATCTACATTGCCGACCTGACTCGTGATGGCGTGTGTGTAGTCCGTTCGGTCCAGGCGCATGAGCGGCTGGCCCTCGTGCACCGCCTGGCCACTATCGACCAGGCGCTCGATGACTTTGCCCGAGACGCGAAAGCCGAGATTACTCTGGACGCGAGCTGACACGAGGCCGGTGAACGCTCGCTCGCCTACCTCGGCAGGCTGCACCACGGCAACTTCCGCAAGCTGGGGGACAGTTCTCGGGTCCTCCGCGGATTGTGAGGATGTGCAGGCCGTGAGGTCCATCGTCGCCGCCCAGACGATACCGGCGAGGGTCAGGGTTCTAACTCGAAACATCGCTATGCTCCCAAACAAAAGGATTAGCAGTCCCACGAGATCTCACCATCCGCCGCCCAAGGCTCGGAATGTACCCACCGCGGCTCTCGCCGAATCGGCACGCGTTTGCGCAAGCTCGTCCTGGGCGGTGAGCAGTTGGCGATCGGCATCGAGAACATCGGTCAAGGCGATCACGCCTCCCTGGTAGGCTTCTTGCGAGGCATCCCGCGCTCGCCTCAGTG
The DNA here is from genome assembly GCA_041485725.1 of Steroidobacteraceae bacterium. GTDB lineage: Bacteria > Pseudomonadota > Gammaproteobacteria > Steroidobacterales > Steroidobacteraceae > 13-2-20CM-66-19. Next base: position 38,463 of record JBGPKC010000020.1, on the reverse strand, counting down.
CGGCGACCTCGGTGAGCAGCTCTTCTCGGTGGGCCTCCAGTTGCACCAGTGACGTGAATGCGTTCTCCACGTCTTCGGCTGCGCGTAGCACCGCCTGTTGGTACCGCGCGAGTGCTTCAGCGTTGGCTCCCCGGGCCTGCGCCACCTCAAGCGTCACTTTGCCGAAATCGAACACCCGCCACCGCAGTCCGGCGATGCCCTGCGGCTGGAACGTCGCGGCTTTGAAGAGATCGCTCGGGCGAGAGCTCTCGTAGCCCAGCACTCCCGCGAGCGAGATCTTCGGATAGTAGTCGGCGAGCGCCTGGCCGATCCGGGCATTGGACGCTGCCAGGTGCCGTTCAGCGGCGATGACATCCGGCCGTCGGCGCAGCACGTCGAGGGGCGTATCGTTGTCTGGCACACTTGGCACTGAGGGGATGTCGCTCGGAGTCTGTAGCTCCGCGGCGGAAGTCCCCGGCTGGACTCCTAGCAATACGTCCAGTCGGTTCATTTGCGCCTCCAGGTCGATGCGCAGCGGCTGCAGTGAGGCACGGGCCTGTGACAGCAGTGCTTCGGCTTGCGCGACCTCACGCACCGCCGCCAGCCCGCGGCCGAATCTCTGGCGCACGAGCTCGAGCAGACGCTCATCGGTGGCGACCTGCTGCTCGGCAACGGCGATGCGGGTCTGATCGCCCCGGACGCGCAAATAGGCGTCTGCAGCATCCGCTGTTACGGAAATCCGTGTGCCGACCTGCTCAGCGATCGCGGCGTCCGCCTCGGCCGAGGCGGCCTCTTTGCCGCGACGCAGGCCGCCGAACAGATCCAATTCCCAGATCGCGCCTAGACCTGCTTCGTAGATCGATTGGTTACGGTTGAAACCGGGCAGGGGGCTGGCGATCTGGCCGACCGGGCTCTCCAGGGAATAGTGGATTCGGGTCGCCTGGCCGTTCAGATCGAAGGTTGGCAGGAGCTGCGCACCGGCTTCACGGGCTGCAGCCCGAGCCTGCTGGACTCGGGCCAGAGCCGCCGCAAGATCGAGGTTCTGATCACGCGCCCGTTGCACGATGCGCGAGAGCATCGGGTCGTTGAAGCCATCCCACCAGGCTTCGAGGGCCGGCGTGGGAGCGCTTGTCGGGCGAGCCGCGAAGGCGCCGACACTGTGGAAGTTCTCGAGCGTCGTCGCGCGTTTTCTGTAAGACGGGCCGACGGCACAACCTGACACGCAGAGCTGCGAAAAGAGGCTGAGCGAGGCGAGAGCGGCCAGGAGCGGCCGCATAACGATGGCCCTATTGGAGACAAACCTCATGTGCGCCCCTGGCTCGCCCTATCGACCCCGAGCATCCAGTGCTCAACGCGTTCGGCGTGCAGTGAGTCGCGAGGCGTCGCTCGCAACAGGTTGGCCCAGCAGAAGCTGCCGCGCTGCCGCCTGCGCGTCGCCGTGGGCGACCGGGCGTGCCTGTCGCGCGGTCTCGCCTGAAGCTCCGGCAACCTGAGACTGCTTGATCGCCTCAGCACCTCCTACACGGGAGCCGGTCGTCCCCAGTAACAGCTGTCTGGCTGACTCCTGCGCATCGGCGGTCCGGCTCGTCACCTTGCCATCGCGCGGTGGGGATTGCGGGGCGGAGTGAGCGGTAGTGATCCCTGTGAGCAGTTCCCTCGCCTGCTGTTGCACGTCGCCCGTGGAATCGGCTGCCGTGGCAGCGCCGATATGAATGACGAGTGCGGCTGAGGCGAGGGCCAGCGGGTTTTTGAAGAACTTGGCAATGTGCAGTGACATGGTGATCTCCTGAGTTTTAAATAGCATGTATATGCATGTATCAAAGCAGCAAAATTGTGTGTTGCGATTCCTCCTACATCTAAGGCATGAACAGGTTCAACCCGAGGAGAGCCTGTGGGCCGCGAGGTACGATGCTTCTTTCAGTGCCATGGCCTGCGTCCGTCCCAGGCGCTTCTCGAAAGCTTCCTGAGCGGCCTCCCAGCGCGGTTTCAGCTTCCTTACCAGCGCCTTCCCCTGAGCGCTGAGCGCCCAGTGGCGCTCCCGGCGGTCATCACCGACGGTATCGCTTGCAAGGCCGGCCTTCCTGATCAGCGCCAATGTCCGCGTGGCCGTGGTCTGATCGACGCCAAGCGCCTCCGCCAGCTCCGTTGTGGTCAGGCTTCGGGCCCTGTCGAGAAGTTGCAACGCCGTGAATTGCGTGGCATGGAGGCCGCTGCCGGCGAGCATATCTTCGTAGAGCACGGTTACTGCCCGGGCGGCTTGCCGAAGCGTGGCGCAGTAACAGGGGAGTGACATCAATTTCATGGGTCGTATAGTATATGCATATACATGGACTGTCAAGAGCTCGCGCATCCGGCGTGCAGTGACGAGAAGCCTTCCGCAAAAGACCGACCTGCGGGGTGCGGAGAAGTAGATGCAGTCGAGGCACGTAACTGGACAGCCCCGGATACTGAAAAACCCAGATCCTGCACCAACCCGCGGGAAGGCCAACGGGCGGCAAGGTCTATGGCTTCGACAGCCGCCGAGAGGTAATCGAGGCGGAAGCGGAAATCATCCGTGAGATGTTCCACCGGTTTGCGCTTGGCGAAACGATGAAATCGATAGCGCGAGGTCTCAACGGCCGGAAGATACCTCCGCCGGTATCATCCTGGAGGCGCTCCGTGCGCTCATTGATGCTGCCGTTGCCTCAATCGGCCCGCGCACCGTGGGATTCTCCATTCTTTTGCTCGCTTTCGTGATGGGCCACCAGCCGATTATTGCCGCTCGAAGACGGACAAGGTGCTCACGCTCGTGCCATCCGGCCTGTTGATCACATAAAACATCTTCATAGTCTTGCCGTCTGGGGAAACTTCCCGCCGCACGGTGCCGATGACCTTGCCGTTGCGGAGCAGATCAGCTGTGGTCGTGTTGCGGTCGATGCGCTGCGTGGCGATGCTGTCGAAGATACCGCTGCCCGTGCTCGGTTGTGGTCTGCCGTCGTAGGTGATCAGGGTCTCCACCTTGGTTTTCTTGCCGTCGGCGTACTCGTCTTCGATGACCACATGGGTGCCGTCGGGCGTCACCGTGTAGGTTCGCGTTTCGCTCTTCGGCGGCGCGTTCGAGGCGGAGGTGGACTTAGCGATGTTCAGCTTCCAGGTGCCGGCCGACGTATCCTCAGCGGGCTGCGCCGCTTCTAACACCGCCACCACTAGGGACAGCGCCGATGCAAGGATGAGGGTCTTCCGCGCGTTCATTGACATCTCCCCGGATCTTTTTTTACGGCCATTGGGCAAGTGCACGAGGCGCAGAGTATACGCCCCGCCAGATGTGCGTGGTCAGCAGCGCCTGCGCGCCCGATACATCCTGAAATGCGCGGAGTGCGGCGCCTCACTGATGATGGCGGACAGGTACAAGTGCGCCCGGAACGGGCGCCCAGCGGTATCGCACAAACTTCCGCAAACTCGCCATTCGACTCGCTGCGCCACGGTCGCGCGTCCGAGCTCGGGAGGCTGATTGACACGAGCATATGCCTGGCATCAGCACGTAAGCTTCCCTCGTCAAACGGCCGAGTTCGGCCGATCGAAGATCAGGCACGTCGTTGTCGCATGGGCATACAGTTTCGTGTCCGGGCCGACGATTCGTCCCTCGGCGGTCGCAACTTGCCGCCCACTATGAACAAGAATTCCTTCGGCGCGCACGAGTGGCACGGCGTCGGTCAGAGAACGTACGAGGTTTACCTTGAGTTCGAGCGTGGTGTAACCCTTGGCGGCGGGCAGTGTCGAATGCACGGCGCAGCCCATCGCTGAATCCAACAGGGCGGGCGAGGCCGTGCTCGATACGGATCGGCACGAAGCCGAGCGTGTCGCCCATTGGAGGAGATGGCAGCTCGCCGGCGAAAATTGCTTGCAGCGTTTGAATACCACTTCGCCCATCCAACTGCTCCGCGCGCACGTAGCCGGCCCGTTCCGCAAGCCGCTCGCGCACCTCGCTCTCCTCCGCCCGCCAATGGGCGAGTGTCTGTTCGGGGTTCATCGTACCGGTCTCGGTTAGCCGTCCTATAGATGCCGTTGGCGCCATCGGGGTCATCACGGCCTCAAGTCGGGTGGGACTCATCGAGTTCTGTAAGCTGCGCACGGACCGCCTCGAGGATTTCTTCGGACAGCGACGCAGCGCTGACGGTGCGCGCCAGCACGACTGCACCCACCATGGCGGCGAAGCTTGCCAGGGCTTCCCTGCGTCTGCTCCTGGGCGACCGTCCCGGCACCACTTGCCCCAGAAGCCCCAGAAATCGTTTGGCTGCTTCCGTGAACACGGCGCGCACGGGGGGGCCCTGTCTCGCGGCGTCCATGCTCAAGGCGGCTATTACACATCCGCCGCCCGGGTTGTCGCGGTGTTTCCCCGAGAGGTAAGACGACGCGATCACCGATAGCCGCTTTTTCGGTGCGCGCTCGAGCAGCTCTCGCCAGCTGTGCTCCGATTCCTCGAGTGCCCGCTCGCACGCTTCCACCATCAGATGTTCCTTCGAATCAAACTGGGCATAAAACCCGCCGTGCGTGAGGCCCGCGCTCTTCATCAAATCGGCAACGCCAACGCCCTCAAAGCCTCGTTCCCGAAATTGGCGTGCCGCCGTATCCACGACCCGTTCGCGATTGAGCTTCGCTTGCTCGCGCGTGACCTTCATCGGATGACCTCACAAGTAAGTCGGCTTGACTTCATAGATTATACACATCATATTATCATTAATGACGATCATCATATAACACGATGCCACTGCAGAGTCTGGGTATACCGATTCAAAGGGTCGGGGGGCATCCAACCGTTGGTTCGGGGCCAGAGAATGACTGAAGTCAACAATTCATGGGTCCTTGTGACAGGCGCATCCAGCGGTTTTGGCGAGGAGTTCGCTCGGCAATATGCTGCGCAGGGCCACTCTCTGGTCTTGGTGGCGCGCCGGCTGGACCGACTTCAGAAACTTGCTGAGACACTGCGCGAGCAGTACCACGTCAATGTCGTGGTGGAGCAGGTCGATCTTTCACAGGTCGCGGCAATCGTCCAACTGCATGAGCGCCTTCGCGAGCGAGGTATCACGGTCGACATTCTGATCAACAATGCCGGACACGGACTCCAAGGGCCATTCCTGGATCGTCAGATGGATGCGGCGTTAGAGATGGTGCAACTGGATATCGCGAGCCTGACAGCCGTCACTCACGTCTTCGCGCAAGACATGCGCAAGCGTGGGCGTGGGAAGATCCTTCTTGTCGCGAGTTTACTGGCCTACTACAGCGTGCAGAATTTCGCGGTCTATGCAGCTTCCAAGCGCTATGTGCTGAGCCTGGGCGAAGCCCTTCATCACGAACTCAAGCGGGATGGCGTCACTGTTACGGTGCTTTGCCCGGGCATGTCGGATACCGGATTTGCACAGGCCGCGCAACAGAAGCTCACGCCGATGTTGAAGCGAGTGATGATGCAGCCGGCACCCGTGGTGCGCGCGGGTATCCGCGCTTTGGGATCGGGGCGCATCAGCGTTGTGCCAGGGTTTGCCAACAAGGCCGTCGTGATGCTCGCCCGGACTACGCCGCGCTGGCTGAACCAAACCATCTTTTCGCGCGTCATGAACGGATGAGCAGAGGGCTGCTGAGGGCCAGTCTTCCGCGGTGATTTACCAGGTCAGGTCAGGGACCGAAGTCCCCGGGGGGCACATGCAGGCAACATGCGGCCGATATTGAGCCCGGAAGTCCGATCGTTGTCCGCTGTAGAGAAGCCTGCTGCGAGCGCGGGGCGGTCTGGACCCCAATTGGCCCCCAGCGCCTCTGTTGCATCGACCCCAGGCTGGAGAGAGTCAAAGATTTCTTGAATAGATTCATTGGTCGGGGTGACAGGATTTGAACCTGCGACTCCTACGTCCCGAACGTAGTGCTCTACCAGGCTGAGCTACACCCCGAACTTTGGCGAGATCCCGCGCCTTCAGTGCGCGCGGCGAGGGAGGCGGGCCGGGGAGTGTACTGAAGCGGCTCGGCGCCTTCAACGCCAAATGCCGTCCAGCCGCGGAAATGCCCGAGGCGCCTCAATGGCTTGCGCAGGAAAGCCCGGCACGCCCGGCCACGCCAGGGCGCTTGCGGAGGCGTTATGTCCCCGCTTTCTGCAGCACGATGTGCCCGAGGTGCATGACGAACACGGGGTGCTCGGTAGCGTGGATGTCGCTGAGCACATTCCCCGGCACGGCCACGACATCGGCCACCTTGCCGGCCTCGAGCGTGCCCGCTTCCGCCTCGATGCCCAGCAGCTTCGCAGACTCGCGCGTGCCTGACTGCAACGCCGCGGCCGGGCTCATTCCGAGACCCGTCATGAGCCCGAATTCCATGGCATTCATCCCGTGGGGGTACACGCCGGCATCCGTGCCTAAGGCGATGGGCACGCCGATGCGCAGTGCGGCCTTGAACATCGCGCCGTGTGCGGCTGCAGCGGCGCGTGCCTTGTCGACGATCTTCTGCGGGTACGCGCCCGCGTCCGCCTGCTTGCTGACCCAGTAAACCGCCATGCGCGTGGGGACCAGGTACACGCCCTTGGACTTCATGATCTTAAGGGTGTCCTCGGTGAGGAAACTGCCGTGCTCGATCGAGTCCACCCCCGCCTCGATGGCGATGCGCGCTGCGGCGTCTCCGTGGCAGTGTGCCGCGACCTTGCGCCGCCACTTGTGCGCTTCCGATACGATGGCAGTCATTTCCTCCGGTGTGAGCTGCGGCACATCGACCGGATCGGATTCTGAGAGCACACCGCCGCTCGCGGCGATCTTGATGAGGTCCGCCCCCCACTTCATCTGGTAACGCACCGCTTCGCGGCACTCCTCAGGCCCGCTGCAGATGCCCTCGATCGGACCCCGCGGCCGCACGCGATCGGGCGGGGAGGAAAGACCATCGAAATGCCCGCCGGGTGAGCCGAGGCCATGTACTGCGGTCAGGATGCGCGGACCCTCGGTGACGCCGGCGTTGATGGCGTTGCGCAGGCCGACGTCGACGAAGTCGTCGGCGCCGACATTGCGCACGCTCGTGAAACCTGCCGCCAGCGTGCGTCGCGCGTACATCGCGGCGTACAGGGCCTGCTCGGCAGGAAAGCGCATCAGCCGGTTGTAGATGAAGTGGTAATAGTCCTGCTGGAACTCCATCGTGAGATGCGTGTGAGCGTCGATGAAGCCGGGGAGCAGCGTCGCATCACCTAGATCGATGATCCGCGCACCCGCGGGCGCCGCCGCCGTCCCGACCGACACGATGTGATCGCCGCGCACCACGACGGTTGCGCCGTCCTTGAGTGCCGTGCCCGTCGAGTCGAACACGTGGGCCGCCTTCAAGACGATGGTTTCGGGCGCCGCCGCCGCTTCCGCGGACCGCACGGGGGTCGAGGCAGCGGCGAGGAGGCCGGTTACGACGGCCAGGATTGCCGTTGTGTAATGATTCCCGCGCTCGCTCGCGTTGCTTGCTGTTGTCATGAGTGCCCCGTTTCGACTGCGGTGGCGCAGTCTAGGGTGACCGTCGGGGCGGGGCAATTTCAGCCTCTAACCGTTCAGGTGGTGTGTTCGACCGCAAAGCGTGCCAGCGCGGCGAGCCCATCCTTATAAGAGGAGTGCGGCAGCGCCCCGAGCGAGCTCAGCGCCCGCTCCAGCTCCTCACGCGCGAGGCGCGCGGTGTAGTCGAGGCCCCCGGTGGATTCGATCGCCGCCACCACCAGCTCGAGCTGCTCGCGGCCCCCCTGTTCGATCGCGCGGCGGATGGCCGCGCGTTGTGCTTCGTTGCCGCTCTTGAGCGCATGGATCAGCGGCAGGGTCGGTTTGCCTTCGGCCAGATCGTCGCCGAGGTTCTTGCCGCGCTCCTGCGGGTTGGAGCGGTAGTCGAGCACATCGTCGACCAGCTGGTACGCGGTGCCGAGGTGGCGGCCGTACGCGGCGAGCGCCCGGCGCACCGGGGGCTGCGCTTGCGCGAGCACCGCGGCCACTTCCGCACCGGCCTCGAAGAGCTTGGCGGTCTTGCGGTAGATGACATCGAGGTAGCGCTGCTCGGTCGTGTCCGGATTGTGGGCGTTCATCAGCTGCAGCACTTCGCCCTCGGCGATGACGTTGGTGGCCTCCGCCATGATTTCCATGACCGGCTGGCAGGCGAGGCCGGCCATCATCTGGAAGGCGCGTGAATAGACGAAGTCACCGACCAGCACGCTCGCCGGGTTGCCGAACACCTCGTTCGCGGTATGGCGCCCGCGGCGCAGCGAGGAGGCGTCGACCACATCGTCGTGCAACAGCGTGGCCGTATGGATGAACTCGATGAACGCGGCAGCCTCGATGTGGGAGGTGCCCTGGTGCCCGCAGGCGCGCGCCGCGAGCACCACCAGCAGCGGCCGCAGGCGCTTGCCGCCACCGGAGATGATGTGCTCGGCGACCTGGTCTACCAGCGGCACGGCGCTCTTCAGGCGGGCCCGAATGACTCCGTCCACCGAGTGCAGGTCCGCTTGTATCAGCGCGCGAATTTCTTCCAGGGTCATTGCACAAGGGCGGCGTGTCTCTGGGGCCCGCATGGTAGCCGACCGGGGCGGCTTTGGAGAAATGGGTCGGCCGCTACGGAACGCTCGCGGTTTGGGAGCTAAGTGCTCGTCGTGCTTGAGGAAAGGGGCGTTTGACCGCGAGGGGGTCCGCCAGTAGAATGCGCGGCCTTTCGGGTCAAGGCCCATTCCCCACTCAAATACCATGTACGCGGTCATCGCCACGGGCGGCAAGCAATATCGGGTGACGAAGGACGGCGTGTTGCGCGTCGAGAAGCTCGACGCCGAGCCGGGCGCCACCGTCGAGTTCGGCGAAGTGCTGCTGGTCGGTGAGGGCGCGGACGTCAAGGTCGGCAGGCCTACCCTCAAGGGAGGCAAGGTACTCGCCACGGTGGTGCGCCACGGCAAGAGCGCCAAGGTGTCGGTCGTCAAGTTCAAGCGCCGCGCGCATTACCTGCGGCAGAAGAATCACCGACAGTTGTTCACCGAGGTGAAGGTCACGGACATCAGCGCAGGGCACCTTTAGTCATGGCACACAAAAAGGCAGGCGGCAGTACCAAGAACGGCCGCGATTCGCACTCCAAGCGCCTGGGCGTGAAGCGCTTCGGGGGCGAGCAGGTGCTGGCGGGCAACATCCTCGTGCGTCAGCGCGGCACGCCGGTCCGTCCCGGCTCGAACGTCGGTGTTGGCCACGACCATACGCTGTTCGCCAAGGTGACCGGCAAGGTGCAGTTCCAGAAGAAAGGCGCGGAGCAGCGCCTCTATGTGAGTGTGCTGCCGGAGAAGACCTGAGCCGGCCCCTGGCGGGCTCAGAATCGCAGCGTCGCCTCAGCCCCGTAGGTGCGCGGCTCGCCGACGAGCCCGTAGTCGAATCCCAGCGCGCCGGTGTCCGGATCCTTCTGGTTCAGCCCGTAGGCCAGGTACTGGCGGTTCGTCAGATTCTTGACCCACGCGGCCACTGAGAAGCCGCGCCTCGCCGAGCTCTCGAACGATACCCGGGCGTTGGCGATGCCGTAGGCGTCCTGCGCGATCCGCTCGGTATTGAAGGCGTCGAAATACTGCTTGCCATAGTAGTTGCCGTCGACGAACAGCCGCAGATCGCCCGCTGCGAGGTGGGCGAAGCGCCAGTCGACGCCGAGACTCCCGTTGAAGTTCGGCGCCTGGATCAGGCGGTTGCCCGCGCGATCGACACCGTGCAGAACGAGCTCCAGATACTTGCTGTGCAGCAGGCCGACGCTGGAGAGGATCTCGAGGTCATTGGTCGCCTTGGCCCGGAACTCGAACTCGGCGCCGTCGACGCGCGACTTCGGAGCATTGACCGTGCGGAAGCCCGTGCCGAGGCCGCCCGGCAGCGTGAACGCATCGAGGAACTGCTGGTTCTTGTAGTCGTAGTGGAAGACCGCGGCGTTGAACACGCCGCGACGGTTCCAGAACCCCGTCTTCAGCCCGATCTCGTACGAGGTCAGCTTCTCCGGGCCCGCGAAAGTGAGTTCGGTCGGATCGTTGTAGGCCTGGCCGTTGAAGGCGACACCGCGATAGCCCTGACTGACGCTCGCGTAGGTGAGCAGATCCTCGCCCGGTTTCCAGTCGACGCCGATCTTGCCGCTGACGTTGTTGGTATCCTGGCCGAACTCGGGGACCACTCCGAGCCCCTGCGGCGCGAGTCCCGTCTGGAAGAAGGTTCGGGGCGCGGTGACGCCCGGAGGCAGCGCACCGATGGTCTGCGTCCACCAGGTGATTCCGCCGTCGGGGGCGAAACCGACCGGCCCGGGGTTCGCGAGCCCGCCCTCGAGCGCGTAGAAGTGGCTGATCGTCACCTTGTCCTTGGTGTAGCGCACGCCCGCACGCAGCGTGATCGTCGGGGCCACGACGAAGGTGGTGTTCAGGAAGACCGCCCGGCTGTCCTTGAGCTGATCAAAGCTGTTGTATTCGTCGAAACCAAACAGCGGGAGGTTGGCTGGCGAGATGACGGTCGGGGGGACTTGCGGACTCCAGAAGTTAAGAAAGTAACCATCGAAGAAGTGGAACTGGACGGTCGCGTGCGTGCTCTCGCGCCCGTAGTAGAGCCCGGCGAGCCAGCCGAAGGCGCCCGTGTCGTGCGAGGCGACACGGATTTCCTGCGAGAACGCGTTGACGCTCGAGAAGTAGGTGTTCGGGTCGTCGAGCCGCGCGGTGATCGGCAGTCCGCCGTCGTCGCTCTTCTCGTACCACCACCCGTAGTCGTAGCCGGTGACCGAGGTCAGCGTCGCATGCGCGCTCACCTGCCAGTCGAGCTTGAGTGAGACGCTGTCGTTGCGGATGTCCTTGTGGACCGCGTATTTGGCGCCGTTGTCGAACCAGCCGATGTTGCCACTGAACCCGGTCGCGTTGGGGTCGTTGTTGAGGGCGTGCGCCCCATAAGGCGTGCCGCCGGAGCGGCTGACCGAGACCTTGAGCGTGGCCGTCATGCCATCGCTGGGCCGGGCCATCAGAGTGAAACGGCCGGCGAGGGCATCGACGCCGTTCAAGGGCTCCACTCCCGGCACGATGCTGTGGACCCAGCCGTCGCGCTTTTCGTACAGCATCGCAACGCGCCAGCCGAGCCCGTTCTCGACGATGGGACCGCCGACCGCACCGCGCACCGAGTAGTCGCTGTAGTTGCCGGCGCCGGCCGTGACGTAGCCGTCGTACGCAGTGAGGCTCGGATTCCTGGAATAGAAGCTGATCGCGCCGCCAGTAGCGTTCTTGCCGTACAGCGTGCCCTGTGGGCCCCGCAGCACTTCGACGCGATCAAGGTCGTAGATCTGCAGGGCCTGAACGGCGCCGACGCTCTTGTAGACCTCGTCGACGTACATGGCGACCGGGCTGCTTTGGTTCTCGCTGAAGTCCTGAGTCGTCACTCCCCGCAGCGTGAAGGTCGGCTGGGCCTCGGGGCCGTAGGGCGAATTGAGCAACAGGTTCGGGACCGCGGAGGTGATATCGCCCGCCTGGCGCACGCCGCGCTCGTCCAGGTCGTCCGCCAGGATGGCCGTCACCGCGACCGGCACGTCCTGCAGCCGCTCGGACACGCGCTGCGCAGTCACCGTGATCTCCTCGAGCGCCTCGTCGGCGCGTACGCTCTGCGGCCAGGCCGCGCTCAACGCCGCGCCGCCTGCCAACAGCCAGTAGAACCGATAGCCCTGCCAACGCATTGAGCATCTCCCCTGTGACGGATGCGTGTGGAGTCGGCAGTTCCGGCGCGGCGTCCATGCTGTCACCGGGCTGCGTGACGCATCGATTATCGATACTTTGTTATCGCGACTGTCTCACTCTAGGATGAGTCTGCACGAGCGTCAACCCGCTCATGCGGATGCGCTACAGTTACCGGATGAAATTCGTCGATGAGGCGCGAGCCCGGGTGCAGGCCGGCAACGGCGGGCGCGGCAGCACCAGTTTCCGCCGCGAGAAGTTCGTGCCTTTCGGGGGCCCGGACGGCGGCGACGGCGGCCACGGCGGCAGCGTCTACCTGCGCGCGGCGTCGGGCATCAACACGCTGGCGGATTTTCGCATCGAGAGGACCTTCAAGGCGCCCCACGGGGAGCCCGGTGGCGCCAACGACTGCAGCGGTCGCGGAGGAGCGGATCTGTACGTGCCGGTGCCGATCGGCACGGTGGTGCGCGACGCCGACACGCACGAACAGCTGGGAGACCTCACAGGTGACGGTGACGAGCTGCTGGTCGCGCGTGGCGGCAAGGGCGGCTGGGGGAACCAGCGCTTCAAGTCGAGCACCAATCGCACACCGCGCCAGTTCGGCCCGGGGCTTCCCGGCGAGAGGCGCTTGCTGGAATTCGAGCTCAAGGTCATCGCCGACGTAGGCCTGCTTGGGCTGCCCAATGCCGGCAAATCCACGCTCGTCCGTGCGGTTTCCGCCGCGCGGCCCAAGGTCGCGGACTATCCGTTCACGACCCTGCACCCGAACCTGGGGGTGGTGGACGTCGGGCAGCACCGCAGCTTCGTAATGGCCGACATCCCCGGTCTCATTGAAGGGGCCGCGCAAGGGGCGGGACTCGGGATCCGGTTCCTGAAGCACCTGCAGCGCACGCGGCTGCTGCTGCACCTGGTGGATATCGCGCCGCTCGATCCGCAGGCCGACCCGGTACGCGATGCACGCGCCATCGTTCAGGAGCTGAAGAACTTCAGCAAAGACCTGGTGCTGAAGCCGCGCTGGCTGGTGCTGAACAAACGCGACCTGCTGCCGGCGGCGGAAGCCGAGCGGCGCGCGCGCACCATCGTGCGCGCCTTGCGCCATCGCGGGCCGCAGTTCCTGATCTCAGGGGCGACCGGCGAGGGAACGAAGGCGCTGTGCGAGGCGGTTATGACGTTTTTGGAGGAGAACGATCGAGCGGCACGCGAGCGCGCATCATCTCCAGGAGATGCTGGCGTCTCGCCGCCGGTCGCAACTTCAGAGGAGTCGGAATGACCGGGACCGGGATGCTGGCCTTAGGGTTCGCTGCGCTCATTACTGCCCTCATTGCATTGCGCGGATACGGGCCGCTAGGCGACTCTTGTGCCGTGCGGCCTTATTGCGATGGATGATCTGCTTGCTCACGAGCGAGTCGATGACCGGCACGGCCTGGCTGTAGCTGGTCTTGGCGGCCTCTTTGTTGCCACCGGCAACGGCGCTCGTCACCCCGCGCACGGCGGTGCGCATGCGTGAGCGCAACGCCACATTGCGGGTGCGATGCTTCTCTGCCTGACGGGCAGCTTTTTCGGCGGACCTGGTATTGGCCACGCAATCTCCGTATCGAGGCCGGGGTCGCAAGCGAGCGAGGGCCGGTAGTCTGCGGATCGGGCCGGCGCTTGTCAACGCGGCGGCAACCGGCGACGGTCAACCCCGAGCGCTTCACATAAACTGCTGGTTGGCGAGCGCCGGGCAGCGCTGCCTAAGTTAACTTAGTCTTTTGACATCAATGGCTTAAGCGAATCATGGAGCTCATTCGAGGACTCAGCGGCAACCGTCGGCGAGGTGCAGGCTGCGTGCTGACCATCGGCACCTACGATGGCATCCACCTCGGCCACCAGGCGCTGCTGGCACGCCTGAAGGAGCACGCGAAGCAGCGCGGTGCACCCGCGGTGCTGTTGACGTTCGAGCCCATGCCGCGCGAGTTCCTGGCGCCGAACGATCCGCCCGCGCGGCTCACTTCTCTGCGCGAGCGCTGGCGGATCCTCTCGGGCGCCCGCCTGGATTACCTGTGGCTGCTGCGCTTCGGCGAGGCTTTGCGTAACCTCCCGGGTGAAGCTTTTGCGCAGTTCCTGGCGCGCGAACTGCGCCCCAGGCTCGTGGTTGTCGGTCACGACTTTCGCTTCGGACGTCATGGCGAGGCGACCGCCTTAGTGCTGGCCGCGGCCGGGACGCGTCTGGGGTTCGACGTGGACGTGCTGGACCCCGTGATGCTGGACGGCGAGCGCATCAGCAGCAGCGGGGTGCGCGCGGCGCTGGCGTGCGGGGACTTTGAGCGTGCGCGGCGTTGGCTCGGTCGGCCGTGGTCGATGCGCGGGCGGGTGAGGCCGGGCAAGCGCCTGGGACGGGATCTGGGATTTCCAACCGCCAACCTGCCGCTCGAGCGCCGGCGCGCGCCGGTCGCCGGGATTTTCGCGGTGCGCGTGCACGGGGTGGGGAGCGCGGCGCTGCCGGGCGTCGCCAGCCTCGGCACCCGCCCCACGGTCGTCGGAGTCGAGACACTGCTGGAGGCGCATGTATTCGATTTTTGCGAAGACCTGTACGGTCGCGAGATTGAAGTCGAGTTCGTGGCGAAGTTGCGCGACGAGGCACGCTTCGCGACGCTCGAGGCGCTCACTGCGCAGATGCGGCGCGATGCAGCGGATGCGCGCCGCATCCTCAGTTGCTGAATGAGTGCACATGGCGGACTACAAACACACCATCAATCTGCCGCAGACCGACTTCCCGATGAAGGCGGACCTCGCCCAGCGCGAGCCGGCGATGGTGCGCGCGTGGGAGGAGCGCGGCACGTATGCGAAGCTGCGGGAGCTGGCGCGCGGGCGGCCGCGCTTCGTGCTGCACGACGGGCCGCCGTACGCCAACGGCGCCATTCACATCGGTCACGCGGTCAACAAGATCCTCAAGGACATCGTGGTCAAGTCGCGCTCGCTCGACGGCTTCGACTCGCCCTACATCCCCGGCTGGGATTGCCACGGGCTGCCGATCGAGCTGCAGGTGGAGAAAAAGCACGGCCGCCCCGGCCAGAAGCTCGACGCGCAGGCCTTTCGTGCCGCCTGCCGCGCCTATGCGCACGAGCAGATCGATCTGCAGCGCGCCGACTTCAAGCGGCTCGGCGTTCTCGGAGACTGGGACCGGCCTTACCTCACCATGTCGCCGCGCTACGAGGCGCAGCAGCTGCGCGCTTTCGGCCGCATCATCCGTAACGGACACCTCTACAAGGGCGTGAAGCCCGTGCACTGGTGTCTCGATTGCCGCTCGGCGCTCGCGGAGGCCGAGGTCGAGTACGAGGAGAAGACCTCACCGGCGATCGACGTCGCGTTTCGCGTGACTGACCGCAACGATCTGGCGGCGCGCATCGGCCTCAGCGCCGCACAGCTGGGCACGGCGCCCGTGGACGTCGTGATCTGGACCACCACGCCCTGGACGCTGCCGGCGAATCAGGCCGTCGCCCTGCGGGCGGAGTTCCGCTACGTGCTCGCGCAGTCGGGAACAGGCGCCGAACGGCGGCGCGGGCTGATCGTGGCGGCCGAGCTCCTGGAACCGTCCCTTAAGCGCTTCGGCCTGGCGGGCGCTGCGGTGCTGGCGCAATTCGAGGGCCGGGCGCTCGAGGGACTGAAGCTGCAGCACCCGTTCCAGGACCGGCAGGTGCCGGTGGTTCTCGGCGAGCACGTGACGCTCGATGCGGGCACCGGCGCGGTACACACCGCCCCCGGGCACGGTCACGAGGATTTCGCCGTCGGGCAACGCTACGGCCTGCCGGTGACCAACCCGGTCGGCAACGACGGGCGCTTCCTGCCCGACACGCCGCTCGTGGCCGGCCTCAAGGTGGATGCGGCCAACGCGGTGATCATCGATGCGCTCGCGAAGGGCGGCCGGCTCCTGCACCAGGAGTCATTGCGCCACAGCTATCCGCATTGCTGGCGTCACAAGACCCCGGTCATCTTCCGCGCCACACCGCAGTGGTTCATCAGCATGGAGCGCGCCGGCCTGCGCGCGCACACCCTGCGCGACATCCCGGGCGTTGCTTGGACGCCCGCGTGGGGCGAGCAGCGTATCACCGGCATGATCGAGAGCCGTCCCGACTGGTGTATCTCGCGGCAACGCACCTGGGGGGTGCCGATTCCTCTGTTTGTCCACAAACAGACCGGAGAGCTTCATCCGCGCACCGAGGAGCTCATCGAAGCGGCCGCCGCCCGGGTCGAGCAGGGCGGGATCGACGCCTGGTTCGCGCTCGAGCCGCAGGAGCTCCTGGGCGCGGACGCAGAGCATTACGACAAGGTCATCGACGTCATGGACGTGTGGGCCGACTCGGGGCTGTCGTTCGAGTGCGTCGGCGCCGAGCGGCCGGAAGTGACGGCGCCGGTGGAGCTGTACCTCGAGGGCTCGGATCAGCATCGTGGCTGGTTCCACAGCTCGCTGCTGATGTCGGAGGCCCTGTATGAGCGCTCCCCGTACCGTGGGGTGCTCACCCACGGGTTCACGGACGACGAGAAGGGCCGCAAGATGTCGAAGTCCCTCGGTAACGTCGTGGCGCCGCAGAAGGTCATGAACAGTCTCGGGGCGGATGTGCTGCGTCTGTGGGTCTCGGCCACCGACTACGCCAACGAGATGAGCGTGTCGGACGAGATCCTCAAGCGCATGGCGGATTCCTACCGGCGCATGCGCAACACCCTGCGTTTCCTGCTCGGCAATCTGCACGGCTTCGATCCCGCACGCCACGGGCTGCCGGTGGCGCGGCTGCTGGCGCTCGATCGCTGGGTGCTGGAGCGTACGCGCAGCCTGCAGGCGGAAGTCCTCGAGGCCTATCGCAGGTACACCTTTCATCTGATCTATCAGAAGGTGCACAACTTCTGCAGCGTCGATCTGGGCGGCTTCTATCTCGACGTCATCAAGGACCGCATGTACACGACGCCCGCCGAGGGCGGCGCGCGCCGCTCGGCCCAGACCGTCATGTTTCACATCGCCGAGTGCATGGTGCGCTGGCTCGCGCCCATCCTCAGTTTCACCGCCGAGGAGGCGTGGCGCCATCTCCCGGGCGAGCGCCGCGAGTCCGTGTTTCACGAGAACTGGCATACTCTGCCGCAAGCCTCCGCGGACGCCATCGACTGGGACGCACTCATTCAGTTACGCACCGATGTCACCC
The DNA here is from genome assembly GCA_041485725.1 of Steroidobacteraceae bacterium. Lineage (GTDB taxonomy): Bacteria > Pseudomonadota > Gammaproteobacteria > Steroidobacterales > Steroidobacteraceae > 13-2-20CM-66-19. The sequence goes on along the minus strand of JBGPKC010000020.1, from coordinate 21,642 downwards.
GTGAGCTGGAGAAGCTGCGCGACACCGGCGCGATCGGCGCGCCGCTGGATGCGCGGGTCGAGGTGTACTGCGTGGCGGAGGAGTTCGCGCGCTTCGCAGCGCTCGGCGAGGAGCTGCGCTTCCTGCTGATCACCTCGCATGCGCACGTGCACCAGGCCGCGGTGGCGCCCCCGGGGGCGGTGGCGGCCGCCAACACCGGCAGGAGCGGCGTGTGGATCCTGGTGCAAGCGAATGCCGAGCCCAAGTGCGTGCGCTGCTGGCACCGGCGCGCGGATGTCGGCTCGGACGCGCGCCACCCGCAGCTATGCGCACGCTGCGTCAGCAATATCGAAGGTCCCGGGGAGCAGAGGAAATTCGTATGAGCGAGGCGAGCAACCACGGGGTGCCGGCGCCGCAGTCGGGCGTCGCGCGCGCGGCGCGCTTGGTGCCGGCAGCGGCGAGCGGCTGGCGCTGGTTGCCGCTGGCGGCGGCGATCATCGTGGCGGACCAGCTCATCAAGGCCTGGATGGTGCATCACTTTGCACCGTTCGAACGGGTACACGTGCTGCGCGTGCTCGACATCATTCTGACTTACAACACCGGTGCGGCCTTCAGCTTCCTCTCGGATGCCTCGGGCTGGCAGCGCTGGCTGTTTGTGCTGCTCGCGCTCGGCGTGAGCGCGGCCCTCATTGTGTGGATGCGGCGGCTGCGCGCCGCGGTCCACGGCCTGCTCGCCTGCGGGCTGGCGCTCATCGTCGGCGGCGCGCTCGGCAACATGATCGACCGGCTGACGCTCGGCCGGGTGGTCGACTTCGTACACGTGCACTGGGGGCACCACTACTTTCCGGCATTCAACGTCGCCGATTCGGCCATCACCGTGGGCGCGGTGGTGCTGCTGATCGATGCCTGGCTCGAGACCCGGGCGGCCAGGCGGGGGCGAGCCTGATGCAGGTGCTGCTCGCCAACCCGCGCGGCTTTTGCGCCGGCGTCGATCGCGCCATCGACATCGTCGAGCGGGCGCTCGAGCTGTTCGGTCCCCCGATCCACGTGCGCCACGAGGTGGTTCACAATGTCCACGTGGTGGAGCGCCTGCGAGGACTCGGGGCGGTGTTCGTCGATGAGCTCGCCGAGGTGCCCGCGGGCGGTACGGTGATTTTTTCCGCACACGGGGTGTCGAACGCGGTCGAGGCGCAGGCCCGGGCCCGGCATCTCACGGTGTTCGACGCCACCTGTCCGCTGGTGACCAAAGTGCACATGGAGGTCCAGCGCTATGCGCGCGAGGGGCGCGACGTGGTGCTGATCGGACACGCCGGACACCCGGAAATCGAGGGCACCATGGGCCGCTTCGATGGCTCCTGGGGTGGCCGCATGCATCTGGTGCAGAACCTCGCTGATGTGGGCGCGCTTGAGGTACGCGACCCCGGGCATCTGGCGTCCGTGACCCAGACCACTCTCTCCGTGGACGACACGGCCGAGATCGTCGCGGCCCTGCGGGGAAGATTCCCGGCACTCGCCACGCCGCGCCGCGAAGACATCTGCTATGCGACCCAGAACCGCCAGGACGCCGTCAAGAAACTTCTCGAGCAGTGCGACGTGCTGCTGGTAGTAGGTTCGCGCACCAGTTCCAACTCCAACCGCCTGCGCGAGCTCGCCGACCGTGCCGGCGTGCCCGGCTATCTGATCGACGGCCCGGCGGATCTGCGCGAGGAATGGTTCGCCGGCAAGCGCGCCGTCGGCGTGAGCGCCGGAGCCTCGGCGCCGGAGCTGCTGGTGCAGCAGGTGATCGAGCACCTCGGCCGCTGGGGCGGGGAGGCGCCGCGCGAGATCATCGGCCGTGAGGAGCGCGTGTTCTTCGCGCTGCCCCGCGAGCTGCGCCGCGAGTCAGAAAAACCCGTGTAGCGGAACAGGTCGCTGCGCCCAAGCTCAAGCGCCAGATTACGGCTGCCGCAAGAAAGGCCGGTCTGGTTTCCGTTCCCGGCGATTCATTTCCCGTGTTCCGGCTGGAACCGCCGCGTGCGCCACCGACACTCACCAGTGGACAGACGTACGGGGGATCTTCACATGCGACACATTTCCGCTCTAAAACACACGCGTTCGACACTCAAGTGGTTGTTGGCAGGCGCCCTGCCGCTGATCGTCACCTCATGCGGCGGAGGCTACGGTAGCGGTGGCGGGGGCGGAATGGGTACCACGCCCTGCGGCGGAAGCTACTCGGCCTGCCCGCCCCCGACCGTTACCCTGACCGCCCCGGCCCCGGGAGCGACGGTGAAGGGCACCGTTGCGCTGACTGCGACCGCATCGGCCTCGACCATGAACGGTCTGACGGTCACCCGCGTGGACTTCATGATCGACGGCACGATCGTGGGAACGGCGACCACCTCTCCCTACACGGTCAACTGGAACAGCACCACCGTGACCATGGGCAACCATATGCTCACCGCCAAGGTGACCGACAGCGCCAAGGACACGGCGACCACGCCGGCGATCACCATCACGGTGTCCAACATGGCGGTTATGGCCGTCGCCATGGCGCCGGCGCAGATATTTCCCGCGCCGGGCTCGAGCGCTTCGGGGACGGGGAATATCACCGTGAAGCTCGAGAGCGGCGCGACCAGCGGCAAGGTGATGCTGAGCGGCCTCACCGCAACGGCGGTGACCATCAACGAAGGCTTTGCGGGCGCAACCGGGCCGCGCGCGATCACGCTCGAAGCGCACGGCGGCACCGCCGGTGAATGGGACGTGCCCGCCAACGCACTGCTGACGGCAGAGCAGGTGACCGCGCTGCTGCAGGGCAAGCTGTATGTGATCGCGACCTCGGTCGCGAATCCGCGCGGCGAGATCCGCGGCCAGATTGTACCTGACACCATCGTGGTGACTTTCTCCAGCATGGAGCGCAGTCAGGAAGTGGCCGCGGTCGGCCTCGCTGCCGGCGGGGTTGCCGCCGCGACGGTCGATACGACCGCCAACACGCTTACCGTTCATGTCAACTCCACCGGCGTGGATGATGCGATGGCAGCGCAGGTGGCTACCGGCGCCGCGGGTGCCACCGGACGCGAGCTGGCGGGACTGACCAAGGACGCTGTCAGCATGGGCCACTGGTCGACGGAGCTCGCCAGCGTCAGCGCCGCCGACATCGGTAACTTCAAGGCGGGCAAGTGGTATGTGAGTGTCGCCACGCCCGCAGAACCGAGCGGCGCTATTCGCGCACAGATTGATTGACTAAATAGCCTCCCCCTCGCCGGCCCGCGCATCCTGAGCGCGGGCCGGTTTTCTTCAGAAAAACCCGTGTAGCTCGACGAAGTACAGCCGCGTGTGCTCGCTGTCGAGCTGCGGTATGCCGTCCGCGTAGCGCACGCCGGCGCGCAGCTGCACGAACTGCAGCGGCGTCAGCTCGTACAGCAGGCTCCAGCGAGTCTGTGCATCGTGCGCCACGCGGCGGTTCGGATCGAGGTACTCGCCGGTTACCTTGAGATTGTGGCCGCGCGCGAGCGCCCAGTTGGCTTCCACCAGAGTCGCGAGCATCTTCACGCCGCCGCCGGGAAGGCTGCGGTCATCGACGAGGTCGGCCTCGCCGAGCCAGGCGATGGGTCCGGTCTTCAGTCCGCCGAAGAGTCCCCAGGCGCTCTTGGCTCCGGCGGCGGCGGCACTGTTGTAGTTGGCGGCCGCGCCGAGCCGCCAGCGGGCATCGACCCACACCAGCTGCGCGCTCGACTGCTTGCCGTTGCTGGTGCCGGCGCCGCCTGCGGTGCCGTTGCTCTCGGCGAGCTGCGCATCCCAGTGACCCTTCAGCCAGCCGAACTCCACACCCTGATCGGGCGTCGCCATGTTGATGCCGGTGACCTGCCTGACGAACGCGGTCTGATCCTGCAGGCGCAGGCCGAAGGGCAGGTACAGCTGCCCGCCTTTGAGATACCAGGAGTGATCGGCGGACCAGAACATTCCCCAGGCTTCGCGATTCAGCGCCCCTCCCGGCGCCACCTGCTCATCGACGTAGACCAGCAGGCGCTCGGGGATCACGCTGGCGTCGAGGTAGACACGCGTCTGCTGCATCTGAAACTCATCGAGCGTCTTCGCATGCCGCACCTGCTGGCTCGAAGCGTCGAAGCGCAGATCCCCGCCCAGGGAGATGAAACGCGTGATCTGACCGGCCCAGGTGTCGGCGCCCGTGTCCAGGTGCTGCGCCGGCAGCTGCGTCTGCGCGAATATGTCGCCGAAGGCGTTACGCAGGCCGCCGCCGGTGGGGTTGACGTGGCATTGACTGCACTTGGCTCCCTGGCTGACGGCGAGATAGGGCTCGGCCTGAACGGACCCCGCGGACAGACACGCGAGCGCGAGGATGAGCGAAGCGAAGCGAACGAGACGGGTGCTCATGGTGCGCTGTCCACGGTGAATTCCCAGCTGTAGTCGTTGCCGAGCACGCGCGCGTCCACATCGGCCAGCGCGCCGCCTCCGCTGCCGCGCAGCGTCAGCCGATAGGTTCCGGCGCCGAGCGCGCTGCGCGGAATGATCACGAGGACGCTCGGATTACCCTCGGCGAGCCTTGCGGAGATCGGGCCGCTCGGCGCCGCTGCGTCGGCTGTGAGGCGCTCCAGGCGCATCGTCGTGTCATTGATGAGCGAGGCGTCCAACTCGTGATTGAAGGCCACCACGATCTGCAGCACCGGGCCCACGATGAGCGACTGATCCTCAGGCGAGGTCGCCGCGACGGCGAAGGTCGCTGCGCGCTCGCTCGCCATCACGCCGTTCGGGGCGCCGTTGGTGATCCATTGGCGGATGACGTCGATGGTGGCCTGTGGCAGGGGCGGGCCGCCGAACGGCATCTGCGCGCCGACGATTCCGGGGCTGCCCTGGAGTTTGAGTACCAGATAACTGCTGTCGGGAACGCCCGGCTTCACCCGCAGCAGACCCGCATCTTCGTTGCTGGAAACGCCGACCAGCAGCGCGTAGCTGTGCGCCGCATCGAGCGCTAGCCCCTCCGGCGCGCCCGCGCCGCTGTGGCAGCGCACGCAGATAGGCGTGAAGACGTTGTCCTGAATGGATTGAAAATCGGCGGTGAGCGGCGGCGGCGGGCCGTTGCCGGAGCCGAGCGGCTGCCCGTTGGCATCCAGCCCCACACCGTTCCCGGCACAGGCCGCAAGCAGCGCGGCGCTGAGCGGCACTACCCGGCGCGCGCCTGACACATACGACATCGCATAGCTCCCTCACCGACCCAATGTGCCGTGAGTGCGCGAGCAACCCGATGTTGGTTCCCGTTCCCGCTGAATCATTTTTCGCGCACCGGCCTAAACCGCCGCGCGCGCCGCCGACACCTACCAGCGCACAGATTCACAGCGACACGGGAACTCTTCACATGCGACACACTCTCGGTTTCACACACGCGCCTCGAGCGCTCCGGTTGATGGCAGGCGCCGTGGCGCTGATCATCACGGCCTGCGGCGGCTACGGCGGCGGCGGCGGATCAAATTCCATGGGCTGCGGCGGCGCCTACGGCAGTCCTTGCGCCGCTCCGACCATCACCATGACATCCCCGGGCGCGACCGTGAATCGCACCGTCAAGCTGAGCGCCACGGCGTCCGCAGCCAGCGGCGCCACGGTCAAGCAGGTCGACGTCATGATCGACGGCACGATCGTGGGAACGGCGACTGCCGCTCCCTACACCGTCAGCTGGGACAGCACCACCGTCAGCGACGGGAGCCACGCGCTCACCGGCAAGGTCACTGACAGCCAGATGGGGAGCGCCACCTCGGCGGCCATCACCATCTCGGTGAAGAACAATCCGGTGTTCAGCGTCACCATGGCGGCGGCGCAGATCTTTCCCGCGCCGAGCTCCACCGCCACGGGAACGGCGAGTGTCACCGTGAAGCTCGCCACCGGCGCTACCAGCGGCAAGGTGACGCTGAGCGGCGTCACCGCGACTGCCGTGACCCTGAATGAGGCCTTCGCGGGTGCAACCGGGGCCGGCGTGATCACGCTCGCGGCGAATGGCGGCACCGCGGGTGAATGGGACGTGCCCGCGGGCGCACTGCTCACCGCCGACCAGGTGACCGCGCTGTTGCAGGGCAAGCTCTACCTGATCGCGACCTCCGCCGCCAATCCCGCCGGCGAGATCCGCGGCCAGATCACCCCTGACAACGTCAAGGTCGTGTTCTCGGACCTGGCCGGCTCCCAGGAGGTGCCAGCGGTCACGGTCACCGCCTCCGGAGTGGCCGCCACGACGTTGGACTCGGCCGCCAGCACGCTGACCGTTCACCTCAATTCGACCGGCGTCGACGATGCGACCGCAGCGGAGCTGGATACCGCGGCCGCGGGCGCCATCGGGCCGAAGCTCGTCGCCCTGGCCAAGGACAGCGTCAACATGGGCCACTGGTCGGCGGAGCTCGCGACCATCACCGCCAGCGACGTCGGCAACTTCACTGCCAACAAGCTGTACGTGAATGTCAAGACACCCGCCGATCCCAACGGCGCGATCCGCGGCCAGGTCAACGCCTCGACAACGCCGCCGCCCGCCGCGCCGACTCTCACGCAGCTCAAGTCGACTGCGTTCAACGTCTGCGGCGGCTGCCACACCGGCGGCGGCACCTCGCTGCCGTCGTCGATGGACCTGACGCCCAGCCACATCTTCGCCTCGATCGTGAATGTGGCGAGCGTCGAGCAGCCGGGCCTGAAGCGTGTCAAACCGGGCGATCCGAACAACAGCTACGTGGTGCAGAAGCTCGAGGGTGCGGCCACGATCACCGGCGCCCGCATGCCCTTTGGAGGCCCGTATCTCGACCAGGCGACGATCGATCAGGTGCGGGCGTGGATCACTGCCGGCGCGGCGAACAACTGACAGACTTTTTGGGTCCCCCGGCCGGTCCGCGCAGGGACGCGCGGGCCGGCTTTCTTCTGAAGCGGCGAGCGCCGCCGTCAGCGGCGGGGACTTCAGGCCTCGGCGCGGCCGCGGTTCTGGTAGAGCGACTTCTTCAGCTTCCAGCGTTTGTGCGACCAGGGCCAGTCGGACGGCGCGGAGCGGATCTGCTCCTCCACCCGGCGCGCGTAACGCTCGGTCAGCGCGCCCGCGGACAGGGACTGCGCGGCCGTGGCCAGCGGCTCGAATTGCATTTCGTAGTAGCCGCGCGCGGTGCGGCGCATGGCGATGAAGAACACGGGAAAACGCGTGACACGCGCGATTTCCTCAGGACCTAAGTAGAACGCCGTGTCGCGATTGAGAAACCGGGTCCAGTACTTTTGCTCGCTGCGGGTGGGCTCCTGGTCGGCGACCATCGCCACCGCGCGCACCAGGCCGCGGCGCTTGATGATGTCCGGCAGCAGGTCCTGTGCCGGCACCAGGCGGCTGCCGAAACGGGTGCGCACCTTCTTCATCTCGCGTTCGGCCCAGTTGTCCACCAGCGGCTTGTAGGCGGCATCCAGCGGGTAGCCGAGCTCGAGCGAGAGTGCGAGCAGCATCCACTCCCAGTTGCACTGATGCGCGGCCACCAGCAGCACCGACTGGCCCTGCTCGAGGAGCGCGCGCGGCGCCTCGAGGTTCACGATGCGCACGCGCCGGCGGATCTGCTGCGCAGTCAGAGCCGCGGACTTGATGATTTCCACCAGCATCTGCGCGAAGCCGAGGTAGTAGCCGCGCATGACCGAGCGCAACTGGGGCTCGTCGAAGTCGGGGAATGCCCGGGCCAGGCTCTCGCGCACCAGGCGCTCGCGGTACGGGAACACGCGATACGCCAGCCAGCCGAGAACGGCCGCGAAGCCGTACAGCACGCGCAGCGGAATGCGCGCCGGCAACCGCACCCACCAGGCGGAACGCGCCGGCGCGGGTTCGGGCGGCGCAACCTCGGTTAGCATTCCGCCTTAGTTTACCGGATGCGGTTGCAGCGGGGTCGCGGGCGGCGGCTGCGCGGTGAGCACGCGGCCGAACTTCGGCGCCAGCCACCGCTCGATGTCGTCGACCAGCGTGAACGCGGCCGGCACGATGACCAGCGTCAGCGCGGTGGAGGTGATCAGACCCCCGATCACCGCGACCGCCATCGGTTGGCGGAAAGACGTGTCACCGCCCAGGCCGATGGCCACCGGCAGCATGCCGGCGATCATGGCGACGGTCGTCATGACGATCGGGCGGGCGCGCTTGTGGCCGGCCTCCAGGATCGCCGTCAGCCGATCCTTGCCGACGCGCATTTCCTCGATGGCGAAGTCCACCAGCAGGATCGCGTTCTTGGCGACGATGCCCATCAGCATGAGAAAGCCGATCATGGCGCCGAGCGACAAGGCGTTGCCGGTAATCCACAGCGCCGCGACCGCTCCGCCAAACGACAGCAGCAGCGACCCCAGAATGGTGATCGGCTGCAGTACGCGCGCAAACAGCAACACCAGCACCGCAAACACCATGAGGATGCCGGTGACCATGGCGATCAGGAAGTTCGTGACCAGCTCGGCCATGTACTTGGCATCGCCGACGTCGACCTGGTGTACGCCGGGCGGCAGATGCTTGAGTGCCGGCAGCGCCTTGATCTTCTCCATGGCAGGACCGAATTTGACGCCGTTGAGGTCTGCCACGATCGAAAGTCGCCGCTCCTGGTTGTAGCGCCTGACACGCGTCGGGCCCTGGCCGAAGGTGATGTCGGCGACCGCCTTGAGCGGTACCGCGCCGCCGCCGGCGGTGGGCACTGGCAGGTTCTCGAGCGTCGAGAGGTCGCGGCGGCTGTCCTGGGCGAGGCTCACGCGGATCGGCACCTGGCGACCGGCGACGGAGAACTTGGCGCTGTTCTGATCGAGCTCGCCGAGCGTCGCGATGCGGATGGTCTCGCTTAAGGATGCGACCGTGACGCCCAGCTGTGACGCCAGATCCAGGTGCGGGTGAATGAGGATCTCGGGACGGGGCATGTCGCCATCGATCCCCGCATCGCGCAGAATCGGCAGCTGGCGCATTTCATCCACCAGCTTGCGCGCGCTGGCCTCGACGAGCTGCGGATTGTCGCCCGTGATATAGAGGTTGACGTCGCGCCCGTTGCCGTTGCGGTTGAAGTGAATGCGGGCGTCGGGGACGCTGCCGAGGTCCTTGATGACCCGGTCCTCCCATTGCCGTTGCGTCACCTTGCGCTGGTTCGGCTTGACCAGCGTGATGTCCAGCTCTGCGGTGCGCACTTCACCGAAGTCGTCACCGCCGATGACCTCCACCACCGTGTCAACCTCGGGCTGGCGGGCGACGATGCGATAGGCGGCCGCGGACACCGCCGCGGTGTCCTCGAGGCGCGCGCCCGGGGGCAGTTCGACGTTCAGCTGCGTGAAGCTGTCGTCCGATGCGGGGATGAACTCCGTGGGAATCATCATGAGGCCCCAGACCGACAGCACAAAGAAAGCCGCACCTGCACCGAGTGTCTTCCAGCGGTGGCGTGTGGCCCAGCGCAGCACGCGCTGATACCACGCCATGATCGGACCGTCGGCGTGCGGGGCGATCCGGTCGGATTTGAGCGTGTAGGCGGCAAGCACCGGCGTGATGAGGCGCGCCACCAGCAGCGAGAAGAACACGGCCGCGGCGACCGTGAGGCCGAACTGCTTGAAATACTGCCCGGTGATGCCGCCCATGAAACTCACCGGCAGGAATACGGCGATGATGGTCGCGGAAGTGGCCACCACCGCAAGACCGATCTCATCAGCGGCATCGAGCGCCGCCTGGAAGGCGGTCTTGCCCGTGCGCATGTGGCGCACGATGTTCTCGATCTCGACGATCGCATCATCCACGAGCACGCCCGCGACCAGCGACAGCGCCAGCAGGCTGATCGAGTTCAGCGTGAAGTCCATCCACTGCATGAACGCGAACGCCGGAATGGCCGACAGCGGTATGGCGAGTGCCGAGATCAGCGTGGCGCGCAGGTCGCGCAGGAACAGGAACACCACCAGCACGGCGAGGACCGACCCCTCCAGCAGCGCGCTCATGGCGGAGTGGTAAGTCGCCTTGGTGTAGTCCACCGACGTGTAGACCTGCGAGATCGTGACCTGCGGATTTTGCTTTTTGATCTGGACAAGTTCCTGTTCCACGGCATTCAGCACGTTGACGTCGGAGGTGCCCTTGGCCTTGAAAATCCTGAAGGTCGTCGCCGGCCGGCCGTTCAGGCGCGCCATGGAGCGAATCTCGCCCACGCTGTCCTTGACGTCCGCGAGATCCGACAGCCGCGCAAACCGCCCGCCCGTGAGCATGATCTGCGTGTCGCCGAGGGCCTTGGCGGTGTGCGCTTCCCCGAGTACGCGGATCGCCTGTTCGCCGCCCCCGAGTTCCGCGCGTCCGCCGGGGGAGTCGAGGTTCAGGGTGCGCAGTTGCTGGTTGACTTGCGCCGCGGTGACGCCGAGCGCCTGCATGCGCGCCGGGTCGAGCTCTACGCGGATTTCGCGGTTGACGCCGCCGCCGCGCGTGACCTGGGACACACCTGCCACGGCGAGCAGGCGCTTGCTGACCGCGTTGTCCACGAACCAGGACAGCTCCTCGCCCGAGAGGGCGCTGGAGCTCACCGCGTAGGCGACGATCTCGTTGCCGTCGACGTCGACGCGCTGGACTACGGGCTCCTGGATGCCGGCGGGCAAATCGACCCGCACCTTGGCGACGGCATCGCGCACATCGGCAACCGCGCGGTCGATCGGCGTGCCGATGTTGAATTGTATGAAGACGCGCGACTGGCCCTCGATCGCCAGCGAGATGATGTTGTCGATGTTGCCGACGCCCGCCACCGCGGCCTCGATCTTCTGCATGATCTGGGTTTCGATCTCCTGCGGCGAGGCACCCGGTTGCGAGACCAGCACCTGCACCAGCGGGAAGGAGATATCCGGGTTGAGCGTCACCGGCAGCCGCAGGAACGCGACCGAGCCCATGAACAGCAGCACGACGAACAGCACGACTGGCGTGACTGGGTGTCGGATCGCCCAGGCGGAAATGTTCTTCATGATCGCGGACTCTTAGGTAGTGCTGGCCGCGGCGGGAGCGATCCTGACTGCCTCACCGTCGCGCAGGAAGCCGCCCGCGGTAGCGATCACGCGCTCACTGCCGCTGAGCCCCTCGGCGATGATCACGCCGCTATCCGTCGTACCCGAGACGCGCACCGGGCGTTTCTCGATCTTATCCGCGGAATTGACGACCAGCACGTAGCTGCCCCTGGCGTCGGCCATCACGGCGGTCTGCGGCAACACCGGACGTTGCGACTTGCTGACCGCCACGACGGCGCGCGCGAACGCGCCGGGGCGCAACGCCGGATCGGGCTTGAGCTGGATGCGGATATCGCCGAGCCGGGTCTGCGGGTCGATGATGGCGCCGAGCAGACGCACCTGGCCGGTGAACGGGCGCTCAATGCCCGTCAGGTACACCGTGGCCACCTGGCCGGTTTTCACCTGCGCCAGGTCCTGCTCGGCGATCTGCCCGCGCATTTCGACCTCGCCGCCGCTGGCGACGCGGAACAGGACCTCACCACCCGGGTTTGCGATCTGACCGGCCTCGGCCTTGCGCGTCAGCACCGTGCCGTCCACGGGCGCGGCAATGCGCGTGCGGGCGAGGCGCGCCTGCGCCTCGGCGAGCTGCGCGGCGACGACCTTGACGTTCGCTGCATCGGTCACCGCGGTGGCGCGGCGCTTCTCGACGTCTTCCGCGGACAGAGCGCCTGCGGCTTCGACTCCCTGGGCGCGGCGGTACTCGGCAGCCGACAGCGCCGCCTGGGCGCGTGCCTGCTCGAGCGAAGCCGCGAGACGGTTGACCTGCTGCACCATGACCGAGTCGTCGATCTTCGCCAGCAGCTGGCCACGCTTCACGTGGTCGCCGGCCTCGACGTACACGGCCACGATCCGCCCGGTATCGCCCTCGTTGGCGATCGGCATGTCGTAGCGCGCCGCAATTGCACCCGTGAAGCTCACGCTCGAGGTGACGGCCTGCTGTCCCGGCACGATGACCGTGACCAGCGGGATCCCGCCCCGCTCGGCGAGCGTGGCGTGAGGCTTCCCCGTGCCTCCCATCAGCTTCCAGGCCAGGAAAGCCAGCACCACGGCGGCCGCGATGGCGCCCACCGTCCACTTCAGCCGGCTCCGCGGCGCCTCCGGCGGGGTCATCGCAACCGCCAGCTGCGGCTCGGGAACACCAAAGGGGCGATCGCGCCCAATCCACGTCACCGGCTCACTGTGCGCCGGAGGCGCTTCGGGTATGTGTTCCGGGTTCGTGCCCACGCGGATTCCTTATGTTACGGGCCGATTGGATTGCGCCCGTCGGGCCTTCAAATCGGCCGGTTACCGTCAAGTCTAAACGCCTGCCGCGCAATTCTCCGCCGGAAACGCCAGGGGGAGGTCGGCGGGCGACGGGCCGAGACGCGCGGCGGGGCCGGGAATGGTGCCGGGAAGAGGACTCGAACCTCCGACCCGCGCATTACGAATGCGCTGCTCTACCAGCTGAGCTATCCCGGCGCACGTCCCGCGGAAAGCCGCGCATTCTACATTTTTTTGCGCAGCCTGATGACCAGATCGATGCCGGCGACCTCGGTCCCGGGCGGCGGCGGAGGCAGGCGGCTGAACGCCACCGCCGGCACGGGAACATCGATCAGGGCGCCGCTTTCGAGGTCGTGAAAGTGATAGTGCGGTTCGACATTGGAGTCGAACCAGGCGCGCGAGCCGTCCACCGACAGCTGGCGAATGAGGCCGTGCGCGGCGAACAGGTTCAGCGTGTTGTACACGGTAGCCTTGGACACGCGCGCGCCCGCCGCGCGCAGGCTCGCCAGGATCTGCTCCGCGGAGAGGTGCTGGGGTGCTGACAGGAGCAGGCCGGCGATGCGCACGCGCTGGGCGGTCGGCCGGATCCCGCAATCGGACAGCCGTTCCTCACAGCGCAGGCTGGCGCTGGGCGCGGCCGATGGGGCACTAAGCTCCATATCGCAGCATTATAGGCACAAAACGGCCCCAGCTTGCGAATTTTAGCGCCACAGGCTCTGCCTCGCTTCAGGCCTGCGCGAGCTTGCCCTGAAGGTGCTGGGCGAGTTCGGCGATGGTCGGGAAGTCGAACAGCTCGGTCAGATCCACCTTCCCCGGGTACTCGCGGTCGATCTGCTCGTGGATTTCGATGAGCTTCAGCGAGCTCGCGCCGATCTCGAACAGGTTGTCGTGGATGTCCACGTGCTTGCCTTCGAGCGCCGCATCGCAGATGGCCTTGATCTTCTGCTCGATCTCGGTGCGCGTGCCGGACTCCGGCCCCCGCTGCGCGGCCCGCAGCGCCGCCAGTTCCCTCAGGTCCGCGTCGAACTCCCCGTCCGCGTAGCTCTCCTCGAGGAGATGGCGCTGGATCTTGCCGCTCGTGGTCTTGGGGATGCGCTTGACCGGCACGACCTGCGCCACCTCGAGCCCGGTCTGCTCGTTGATCAGCCGCGCGACCTGGGTCGCCACGGGCAGGAACTCCGGCAGGCCGCCGCGGTGAAGCACGAACACCACCAGCTGCTCGGTCTCTGCGCCGCGCGGGCGCACGCCGGCGGCGACCACCTTGCCGAGCTCCAGTCCCGGCGCGCGCTGCGCGACGGCCTCCAGATCGTGCGGATAGTAGTTCTGGCCGTTCACGAAAATGATCTCTTTCGCGCGGCCCGAGATGTACAGCTCCCCGCCGTGCATCAGGCCGAGGTCACCGGTGCGCAGCCAGCCGTCGGCGGTGAAGGTGGCGGCATTCGCTTGCGGGTCTTCGTAGTAGCCGCGCGTGACGTTGTCTCCGGTCATGTGCACGTGACCGATCCGATCCTCGGGCAACTCGCGGTCCTCATCGTCCGCGATGCGCACGCGGCAGTAGGGGATGGCCTTGCCCTCGCAGATGAGTTGCACGGCGTTGTGGTCGGACGCGGGCACCGGTTCCACCGGGTCGCCGGCGTTCATGCGGTGCCGGTTGAGCGTGAGGGTGCGCAGCGGCGCACCGACCGGCGGGAAACTCACCGCCAGCGAGGCTTCCGCCAGCCCATACACGGGGAACATGGCGTTGCGCCTGAGCTTCGCGGGCGCGAGCCGGGTGAGGAACTCATCGCACAACTCGACCGAGATCGGCTCGGCGCCGTTGAAAATGAAGCGCACGGCGGACAGGTCCAGTCCCTCCACCGCCCGCTCCCCCAGCACCTTCAGATAGTGTTTGTAACCGAAGTTCGGCGAGCACAGGATCGTCGCGCGCACCCTGGACGCGAGCGTGAGCCACAGCAGTGGGCGGCGGATGAACAGTTCCGTGGGCATGAGGTGCGAGTGCACCCGGTTGGCGATCATGACGAGGTGAAAACCGATCAGGCCCATGTCGTGGGTGAGCGGCATCCACGACAGGCTGACGTCGTGCTCGTTGAATCCGGCGGCTTCGGTCGCACCGCGCCAGTTGGCGATGATGTTCCCGTGCGTGAGCACCACGCCCTTGGGCTCGCTGGTGGAGCCGGAGGAGAACTGGATGAAGGCAGTGTCGTCCGGCTGCGCGCGCTGCACGCTGCCGGCGCGCGAGATGTCGTCGAGGTCGTCCACCAGGAAGGCGCGCGTACGCAGCCCCTCGAACACTGCAGTCTCGCCCGCCTGCGCCGCGAAGGTGCCGATGCGCTCGAGCGAGCGGCGCTCGGTGTACAGGAACGGCGCGCCCAACCGGTGCGCGATGCGCAGCAGCTTGTGACGGTGCTCGTCGCTGATGCCCAGCGCCACCGGCACCGGCACGATGCCGCCGAGGATCGCGGCCCAGAACGCGTCGATGAACTGCTCGTTGTTGCCGAGGAACAGGATGAGTTTGTCGCCGCGGCGGGCGCCGATGCGCTGCAGGTGATACAGGATCCCGAGCGCCCGCTCGTACAACTCGCCGAACGACACCTCGCGTACATCGTCTTCACCTTCGAGATAGGTGATGCTGCGCCGGAAGGCGCGATTGCTTTCGATGACTTCGGTGAGCGTCGTGGCGTTGAGCATCAGCGGCGTTCCAGCCTCATGTGCAGGGGGAAACGGGTGCGCAGGTTGATCTGTGCCTCGAGTTGCAGCGGCTTGTCGGGCACCCAGGTGAGGCGGTAGCGGCGTGCGACCTTGTACAGGTGCATGAGCATTTCGTAGAGCGCGAAGGTCTCGCCGATGCAGTGGCGGGGGCCCGCGGCGAAGGGCATGTAGGCAAAGCGCGGACGCTCGGCTTCGTGCTCGGGGGCGAAGCGCTCCGGTGAGAAAGCCTCCGGGTCCTTCCAGAACCCCGGGTGACGGTGCAACAGGTACAGCGGCAACAGCACGTTGGTGCCCGGCGGCACCGGGTAACCGCCGAGCACGTCCGCCTCGATGGTGCGGCGCGACAGCAGCCATCCCGGCGGATACAGCCGCAGCGCCTCGTTCACCACCTGCTGGGTGTACTTAAGCGCTTCCATCTGCGCGAGCCCGGGTGCTGCCAGCTCGGGCGCGGCGTCGATCTCGGCGTGCAGGCGCGCCTCGGCCTCGGGGTGCTGCGACAGCAGGTACCACGTCCAGTTGAGTCCACTGGCGGTGGTCTCATGTCCGGCGACGATGAGGGTCATGACCTCGTCGATGAGCTCGCGCTCAGGCATCGGCGCGCCGCTCTCCTTGTCGCGCGCAGTCATGAGCATGGCGAGGTAGTCGAAGTGCTCCCCAGGCTCGGCGCGCCGCTGCGCAATGAGCTGGGCCACGACTTTGGTGAGCGAGCGGAACCGGTAGGCGAACTGCAGATCGCGTGCCGGTTCCCGGCTGACCACCTCGAAGGGGTTGGCGCCGAGCTCTCGGGTCAGGCGGTCGAGGTCGCGCCCGAAGATTGCGCGCAGCACGATCTCGAGCGTGAGCTCGCTCATCTCGTCGGTGAGGTTCACCGGCTCGCCTTGGGTAGCGCGCGTTTCCCAGCGCTCGAGGCAGCGGTCATTCGCCGCCGCGATGATGCCCGCGAACTCGGTGATGACGCGGCGGTGGAAGTAGGGTTGCATCATGTAGCGCTGGCGCTTCCACAGCTCGCCCTCGCTCGTCATGATGCCCTTGCCGAGCAGGATCCTCACGCGATCCAGCCCCACGCCCTTGGTGTAGTTGCGATGATTGGAAACCAGCACGCGCTTGACGTCATCCGGGTGATGGATGACATAGGTATAAGATCCGCGTGCCGGCACGAACACGCGGTAGATGTCTCCAAGGCGGGCGAACAACTCGATCATGCGCTCCAGGGAATCATCCGTGGAGCCGATATCGAATTGCAGCTCAGCCTCGGGAGGTTGGGTCTGCGCGGATGCGGCTGCGGTCATGCAAGCTGTTGAAAGCGAAACGTTAATCTTATATCACACGGACCTGCGCGGTGAGTGGCCGCGAGATGCGGCCCGCGCGCTCGCCGCGCGTCTGCCGTATGGCAAGCGCCTCGCGACCCGCGCGGACAGCCCGGGGGCGCGCGCGAGTCTCGCCGGTATCGCGCTCGCGCTGCGCGCGCTGACCGCGCTCACGGGACGCGCCGTGCGTCCGGGCGAGATCGTGTTTGCGCAAGGTGCGAAACCCAGACTCGCGCACGCCTGCCCCGACTTCAGCATTTCGCACTCCGGTCCATGGGTGGGGTGCGCCGCGGTCAGAAGCGGTCGCGTCGGCTTCGATGTCGAGATGGGGAGCGGGGAGCGCATCGCGAGCCTTGTGGCGCGCGAGGCGGCCCTCAAGGCCTGCGGCGCCGGGATCCGTGCGCTGCGCGAGGTGCGCCTGAGTGCCGGGCGTGCCAGCTGCCGCGGCGAGCTTCTGTATGCGCACGCGCTGCAGTTGTTTCCGGGAGCGGCTGCGTGCGTGATGACCAGCGTCGCGGTGCCGGAGCTCGGCGCGCACGCGCTGTCGCCCGCGGAGCTGTTTGCGCCATGAGCGCTGACGACGACGGCGGTCTGCGCAACACGCTCTACCGCACGACCACGCGCTCGGGGCGGCGGATGACGCGGGCACGGCGCTGGCTGTACCGCCTGGCGGTGCCATTGGGAATGGCCATCATCCGCGCCTGGTGGTCCACCTGCCGCGTGACGCGTGTGGAAGGGGTGGCGCACCTGGACGAGGCGCTGGCGCGCTCGCCCTCCCTGGTGCCGTGCTACTGGCACCAGCACCAGCTGTATTGCGGCAAGTACCTGGTCGAACAGCGCGCGCGCGGACTCACGGTGGGCTGGCTCATCAGTCCGTCGGTGGACGGGGAGCTGGGTGCGATGATGGTGCGGCGCTTCGGCGCGGCGGTTATCCGGGGTTCCTCGACGCACACCGGTGCGCGCGCGCTGCGCGATTATTACCAGGCACTCGTGAAGGACAACGTCTCCCCGGTCATCACTCCCGACGGCCCGCGTGGGCCACGCTTCAGGTTCAAGCCCGGCGCGCTGTTGCTGGCGCAGATGTCGGGCCGGCCGATCCTGCCGATGTCGTACGCCGCCTCGCGCGCGTGGCTGATCAAGTGGGACAAGTTCGTGATCCCGATGCCCTTTTCGCGCATCGCGATCGCCATCGGGCCGCCCTGCTATGTGCCGCGGGTCACCGACGCGCCTTCGCTCACCCGACTGCAGTCGCAGATGGAACAGGAGCTCAAGCGCCTCTACGGCGTGGCGCGTGCGGCCTTGCAGCCGAATCCGGGCGGATTCTGTTAAGTGCCCAAAGCGTGGCGGTACAGTGCGTTAGCTTGTGTTCCTGAGTGAGTGTGCGAGAATCCTGCGCAACCAGTTGGAAAATAGTGGTGGCGAATCCTCTGCTCCGTGACGGGGCGTCACGTGCGGGGCAGTGCAAACGGTTACGCTGCGGCCGATTGGTTGTGGGAGGTCACGGTTAAATGACAACTCCGCCGCCGGATAAGCCGGCGGACTTCACCGCTTCGGACATTCTCTCGGCCGACGCCTGGACCGGCCGTGTCCCCAAGCCCGTTCTGGGCATCGATGTCGTCTGTACCAAGATCGCGGTGGACTTCCAGAACATGAACCGGGATTCCGTGGACGAGTGCGTGCGCCGCAACCTCGAGCTGCTGCGCGGCGCCACCGGGTCCGATTGCGCCTTCCTCGCCGCTCTGAATCCCGAAGACTCGACCATTGCCGATGTGCAGTTGGCGCGCAGCGCCTTTGCCCAGTGCCGTCCCGAAGGTCTCACCGGGTCGGGGCTGGAGTCGCTTCCGTGGCTGAGGGGGCGGCTCGAGAATCTGCGCCTGTCGGAGCTGCGCGATACCAGCGCACCGCGCAAGGAGCAGGCGCTTGAGGCGGCGAAATTCGCCGAGCTGCACATCGGCTCGGCGCTGCTCGTGGCGCTGCGGGTGCAGGGCAAGCCGGCCGGGTTCCTCGGGCTCGCGCACGCCATGCCGCGCGGCGCGTGGGACGTGAACCTGCAGCTGCTGATGAAGCTCATCGGCACGAGCCTCGCCACCGGACTGGAGCGTATCCGTATCGAGGCGCGCCTCGCCAAGCTCGAGGAGCGCACCAATCTGTTTCAGGCCGCGGCCAACGACGGCATGTGGGACTTCGACGTCGAGAGCAACGAGGTGTATTTCTCGCCGCGCTGGAAGGCGATGCTCGGTTACGGCGACGACGACATGCGCGGCGCGCCGGACTGGCGTGCCCTGGTGCACCCGGACGATCTGTCGCGCGTACAGACCGCGATCCGCGACCACGTCGCCGGCAAGACGCCGATCTTCGAAAGCACCCATCGCATGCGCCACCGCAACGGCGAGTGGCGCTGGGTCATCAGCCGCGCCACCGCGCGCGTCGACAAGCACGGGCGCCTGCTGCG
This sequence comes from Steroidobacteraceae bacterium, assembly GCA_041485725.1. GTDB lineage: Bacteria > Pseudomonadota > Gammaproteobacteria > Steroidobacterales > Steroidobacteraceae > 13-2-20CM-66-19. The sequence goes on along the minus strand of JBGPKC010000020.1, from coordinate 2,970 downwards.
CCTGGTGGGCGTGGAATTCGACATCACCGAGCGCAAACTCTACGAGGAGGCGCTGTTCCGCGAGAAGGAGAGCGCGCAGATCACGCTGCAGTCGATCGGCGACGGCGTCATCACCACCGATGCCAACTCGACCATCGACTACATCAACCCGGTGGCCGAGGAGCTGACCGGCTGGCGTCTCGAGGATGCGATGGGCCGGCCGGTGGAGGAGATCTTCCGCGCCTTCCACGAGGAGACCTGCGAGCCGCTCGAGAACCCGCTGAGCGTTTCCGTGCGCCGCATGCGGCCCATCAAGTCAGTGCGCCCGATGCTGCTCATTCGCCGCGATGGCAACGAGCTGTACGTCGAGAGCACTGCCGCGCCGATCCGCGACGGTTCCGGCCACGTGGCCGGGGGCGTGCTGGTGTTCCACGACGTGAGCGAGTCGCGCGAGCTCAACCGCCGCCTCTCGTACCACGCGAGCCACGACCTGCTCACCGGGCTCGTGAACCGGCGCGAGTTCGAGAGCCGCATGGAGCGGGCGCTGAAGAGCGCCAAGGCGCGCGAGGCTTCCTACGCGCTGTGCTATCTCGACATCGATCAGTTCAAGATCGTCAACGACACCTGCGGTCACAGCGCCGGCGATGCGCTGCTCGGGCAGGTGGGCGCGCTGCTGAAGTCCAAGGTCCGCTGGCGCGACACCCTGTCGCGCCTCGGCGGGGACGAGTTCGGGATCCTGCTGGAGAGCTGCTCGCTGGACGAGGCGATGCGCACCGCGGAGACGCTGCGCGAGGGCGTGCGCAACTTCCGCTTCACCTGGGAGGACCGGGTGTTTCGCCTCGGCGCCAGCATCGGTGTCGTGCCGATCACCGCCGACAACGAGGATGTCGCCTCGATCCTGTCGGCGGCCGACAGCGCCTGCGGCGCCGCCAAGGAGGGCGGTCGCAACCGCGTCCACAGCTTCGCGGAAAACGACATCGAGCTCATGCGCCGGCGGCGCGAGATGCAGTGGGCGGCGCGCATCAACGCGGCGCTCGAGGAAGGACGCTTCGAGCTGTACCGCATGGCGATCCAGCCGCTGCAGCGGGTCGAGGTCGGCGCGCACTACGAGCTGCTGCTGCGCCTCAAGGACGAGGGCGGGCGCATCGTCGCGCCCAACGACTTCATCGCCGCAGCCGAGCGCTACGGCATCACCCCGGCGATCGATCGCTGGGTGATCGAGAATGCGTTCCGCTGGCTGGTGTCCGATTCCGACGAGCGCGAGAACCTCTTTCAGTGCTCCATCAACCTCTCGGGACAGAGCCTGGGGGATGACAAGTTCCTGCCGTTCGTCATCGACCAGTTCCATCGCAGCGGGCTCGACGGCTCGAAGATCTGCTTCGAGATCACCGAGACCGCGGCGGTGGCGAGCTTCTCGCAGGCGAACCGCTTCATCCAGGCGCTCAAGGAGCTCGGCTGCAAGTTCGCGCTCGATGACTTCGGCACCGGACTGTCCTCGTTCGGCTACCTCAAGCACTTCCCGGTCGATTACCTCAAGATCGACGGCAGCTTCGTGCGCGAGATCCTGCGCGATCCGATCGACCGCGAAATGGTGCGCTCGATCAACGAGATCGGGCACCTCACCGGCAAGCAGACCATCGCCGAGTTCGCCGAGAACGCCGAGATCATCCAGATGCTCACCAGTCTCGGCGTCGATTACGCGCAGGGCTACGGCGTCGCGCAGCCGCAGCGCGTGTTGAAGTCCGCGGTCGCCTGAAGCGCGCTGCCTGCCCGCGGCACCCGTGAGCGCACTCGCGCGGCGGCTCTTTAACGCTCGACAGGTGCGTAGAAATAATAGTCGGCGGTGTATGGGCTGCGGGCCTCTTTTCCCTTCTTGGGGTCGCAGGTCGCAGCGGGCGGCGGCTGCCCGCCCTTGGTATGTATTCGCTGGATGCTCGTGACGCGGGCGAACACGCCGTGGCCGGCATGGCCGGTAGCGACCACCAACAGCCACGGGATCGAGTCTGCATCCGGGGATTCGACTCGAGCCACCGCCTTGCCGGTGACTTCGCTCCCATCGTTGTGCCGCCAGGAGGGTCCGGCGGAGTGATGGCCGATGACCACTCTCTTCTCATCCCAAAGCTCGGCTTGCGGCGCCTTAAGCGTCCACTGTGGCTTGCCGTCTGAGGCTCGCCCGCAGACGTAGACCTGCGCGCCCGAGGCGAGCGCCCGCAGCACGACTTGCTCCCCGGGTGGGGCCTTGATCGGCTCGGGGACCTCGGGGCGGTCCAGGGCCTGGGCGTGTGCCCACGCAGTCAATCCAAGCAGGACGCCCAGGGGCGCCGCGCGCATCAACGACAGCCGCGTGATCATGGGTTGAACTCCAGTCGCATCGACAGATCCACCGCCCGCACGTGCTTGGTGAGTGCGCCCACCGAGATGTAGTCCACCCCGGTCGCGGCGATCGCGCGCACCGTCTCGAGCGACACGCTGCCTGAGGCCTCGAGCTTCACCGGCCGGCCGCGCGCCTGGTTGAGTCGCACCGCGGCCTGCAGGTCCGCCGGGCCGAAGTCATCCAGCATGATGATGTCCGGCCGGGCGTTGAGCGCCTCCTCGAGTTCAGCCGGGGATTCGACTTCGACCTCGACAGTCAGTCCGGGGGCGCTGCGTCGTGCAGCCTCGATCGCGCCGGTGAGCGAGCCGGCCGCCGCGATGTGGTTTTCCTTGATGAGCACCCGGTCGTACAGCCCCATGCGGTGATTGTCGCCACCGCCGCAGCGTACCGCGTACTTCTGTGCGGTGCGCAGTCCGGGGAGCGTCTTGCGCGTGTCGAGGATGCGGCAGGGCGTGCCTGCGACCGCGTCCGCGAAACGGCGCGTGGCTCGGCACGATCATGCTCCTCAACGTCTGGGGGGTGATCTGGCCGAACCAGAAGAAGATCCTCGGCATCGTCGCCGCCACCGACGAGCAGAAGGCACGCGCGCGCAAGGCGGCAGGCATGGCCTCGCGCGT
>JBGPKC010000019.1:0-44617 GCA_041485725.1 Steroidobacteraceae bacterium | reverse complement strand
GGTCCGACCGCGGCGTTCAAGGATTTCGGCGCCCGCTTCCTCGCGGCCTGTTTCGCGCGTCTGCGCGGCCGCGGCGAGCGAGCGCTCACCATTCTGGTCGCGACTTCGGGGGACACGGGGGGCGCCGTGGCGGCGGCCTTCCATGAGCGCGCGGGAGTCGAGGTTGCGGTGCTGTTTCCCAAGGGGTTGGTGTCCCCCACCCAGCAACGCCAGCTCACCTGCTGGGGCGGTAATGTCAGGTCGCTGGCGGTTCGCGGCACGTTCGATGACTGCCAGCGCCTGGTGAAACAGGCATTCCTCGATGAGGAGCTGAACTCGCGCTCGCTGCTGTCTTCGGCCAACAGCATCAACCTGGGACGCCTGCTGCCGCAGTGCGTGTATTACGCGGCGACCAGCTTGAGCGTCTGGCGAGCGCACGGCGAGCGCGCGTCGTTCATCGTGCCGAGCGGCAATCTCGGCAATGCGGTCGCCTGCCTGTGGGCACGCCAGGTCGGCCTGCCGATCGGCGAGGTGGTGCTGGCGCATAACGCCAATCGAGCCGTGCCGGACTTTCTGGCGAGCGGCGCATGGCAGCCGCGGCCGAGTGTCGCCACGCTGGCTTCGGCCATGGACGTCGGCAATCCGAGCAACTTCGAGCGCCTGCGCGCGTTGTTTCCGCGCCTCGAGGAGCTGCGCAGCGTGGTCAGTGCCTGCTCGGTTACGGATGAAGAGATCCGTGCGCGCATCCGCGCCGGCTATCAGCAATTCGGCCAGATCTGGTGTCCGCACACCGCGACCGCCGCGCACGCCTGGGAGCGGCTGCCGCAGCAGGCGCGCGAGCAGCGCCCCTGGGTGCTGGTGTCGACCGCGCACCCGGCCAAGTTCCGGGAAATCGTCGAACCGCTCATCGGGCGTGCGGTGCCGGTACCGGACACGCTCGCAAAACTGTTCGCACGTCCCACGCAGTGTGTTGAAATCGACGCTGACTTGAGTGCGTTGCGAGCCGCTCTGCAACGGGAGTTGAGCAGGTGAATGATCTGAGCAAGTTGCCACCGACCGCCTGGGTGCTGATCGCGTGTGCGGCCGCGCTCGGCTTTGGCGCGGCGTTCGCCTGGCGCTGGTACCGCCAGTATCGCGCGCGCAAGGCGTTGCGCGTCGCGGTGACCGGCGGGGCTGCGGATCATCTGGTCGACCGGCTGGTACCCGACGGCATGGGGGGCGGCTTCCACGTCGACTTCCTGCTGCTCACCCTGCGCGGCGTGGTGGTGATCGACCTGCGCGACGTCAGAGGCAACATCTTCGGCGGTGATCAGATGGCGGAGTGGACGGTCATGGACGGCCCGCGGCGCTTCACCTTCACCAATCCGCAGAGCGCACTGTACGACCGGATCGCGGCCGTCAAGGCGGTTGCCGGTGACGTGCCGGTCGAGGGACGCATCGTGTTCACGCGCCGCGGCCGCTTCCCCAAGGGTCTGCCGAAGTGGACGCTGATGCTCGATGGGCTGCGCGCCGAGTTTCCGACCACGGAGTTCATGGCGCCGCCCGAGAGCGCCGCGCGCTTTCGCGAGGGATGGCAGCGCCTGAAGGACGCCGTCAAGCCGAGCTACATGGTCGACATGCGCTAACCGCGCACCGGGCGCCTCACAGCAGCGTCTGCGCGTGATCCGCGAGCACCAGCGACACGCACGCCGTGAGCTGCTTCGCGTACTCGAGGTGCAGGAATTCGTTCGGACCGTGCGCGTTGGCGTGCGGCCCGAGTACACCCGTAATGAAGAACTGGGTGCGCGGGAAGCGCTCACCCAGCATTCCCATGAACGGGATTGTCCCGCCACAGCCGATGTGCACCGCATCCCGCCCGTAGACCGCGCGTGAGGCGCGGCTGATGGACTGCTCGAGCCACGGTGCGAAGGCGGGCGCATTCCAGCCCCCGGTAGCCGAGCCGGGATCGAAGCTCACCTGTGCGCCATAGGGCGGCTCGCGCACCAGAGCCTCGCGCACCGCGGCAGTCGCGCGCGCCGCATCGCACGTCGGCGGCAGCCGCAGCGACAGCTTAACTGCGAGCTCGGGCAGCAACACGTTGCCCGCCGACCCGAGCGCAGGCAACCCCTCCGCGCCGGTGACCGCCAGCGTGGCGCGCCAGGTGCTATTGATGATGAGCTCGGTGGGATCATTGGACACCGCCTGCACGCCCGGCGCCCAGGGGAGCTTTCCGGCCACCGAGTCGCCGAGCACCTGCGCGGCGGCGGCCGCCTGAGCGCGCCGGTCACGCGGCATGCTCACGTGCAGCTCATCGAGCAGCAGATCGCCGGTGACCGGGTTCTCGATACGGGCCAGGAGCTGCTCGAGAATGCGAAACGGGGTCGGCGCGATGCCGGTAGCCATGCCGGAATGCACGCCCTCGGTGAGCACGCGCACCCGCAGCGTGCCGACCAGATTGCCGCGCAGCGAGGTCGTGCACCACACCTGATCGTAGTTGCCGCACTCCGCGTCCAGGCACACCACGAGCGAGGGCTCCCCAAGGGTCGCGCCCAGAGACTCGAGGTGCGCAGGCAGATCGTCGCTGCCGCTTTCTTCGCAGGCCTCGATCAGTACCAGGCAGCGCGGCAGGCGCACCTTCTGCTCCTTCAGCGCGGCGATCGCCGTGAGCGAACTGAACACCGCGTAGCCGTCGTCGGCGGCGCCGCGACCGTAGAGCTTGCCCTCGCGGATCACCGGCTCCCAGGGCCCCAGACCCGGCAGCCAGCCGGTGAATTCCGGCTGCTTGTCCAGATGCCCGTAGAGCAACACGCACCCCGGGAGCTCGCCGGGCACGTCGAGCAGCAGCAGCGGGGTCCTGCCGGGCAGGCGCCGCACTTCCACGCGCATCCCGGTGAGCGGCTGCGCGCGGCACCATTGCGCCATGAGCTGCACCGCCGCCTCCATGTGTCCGTTGCGCTCCCATTGCGGATCGAAATCCGGCGATTTGTTGGGAATGCGCACGTACGCGACCAGCTGGTCGACGATTGAAGTCTCCCAGGTTTTTCCGATCGAGCTGCTCAGCCGTTTCAGGTCCATGGTCCGGCCTCATGCATATTTAATATAATCACTTAGGGAGAAATCCGCATGTCGATTCTCAGCAACTTGCGGCACGCCTTCTTAAGGCTCTGGCAACCCAAACAGGGCGCGCGCCGCCACGCTGCTCGAGCGCGCGAGCGCTTCCACCGGCTCGCCGCGGGCGCGCGCCACCGCGGCGGCAACCTGTCGAAGATACGCCGGCTCATTGCGGCGCGAGGCGGGTTTGGGGTTGAGATCGCGCGGCAGCAGATAGGGCGCGTCGGTCTCGAGCAGCAGCCGCTCGGCGGGAATCTGCGGCATGAGCGCGGCCAGGTGCCTGCCGCGGCGTTCATCGCAGATCCAGCCGGTGATGCCGATCGCCAGTCCCAACTGCAGGTAGCACGTCAGCTCCTGCGCGGACCCGGTGAAGCAATGCGCCACGCCGCGCCATTGTGCGCCGTGCTCGCGCAGGATCGCCGCGAAATCGGCGTGCGCGTCGCGCTGATGAAGGAACACGGGCTTGCCCAGCTTTGCCGCCAGCTCGAGTTGCCGGTGGAAGGCCTGCCGCTGCGCATCGCGCGGCGAGAGGTCCCTGAAGTAATCGAGCCCGCATTCACCGACCGCCACCACCTCGGGTTGCCGGGCAAGGTCCTCGAGCTCGGCCGCGCGCTGCGCAGTCAGCTCGCTCGCATGATGCGGGTGAACGCCGGCGGTGGCAAACAGTCGTACCGGGTGAGCGCGCGCGAGCGCCAGCGCACGCTGCGTACTCGCGAGTGTCGAGCCGGTGATCACCATCTGCACCACGCCGGCTGCCTGCGCGCGGGCGATCACCGCGTCGCGGTCGGCGTCGTAGCTGTCGTGCGTAAGATTGACGCCGATATCGATCAGCGCCGCTGCCGCCTCTGAGGCGCAAGGTGCTCGCGAGCCTGTGCTATGGTTTCGCATGCGCGCGCACATTCTACTCACCCCCCGCCCTCACGACCGCCGCGAGCGGCGCTCGCTGCCCTGGTGCTGTGCGCTCACCGCTGCCGCGCTCGCGACCGTGTGCCTTGGCGCATCGCACGCCGAGACCTCGTGGCGCGATATCGAGAACCGCATTCAGTACGGGTATTACACCGAGGACGGGGCTGCGCTCAGGAGCCTCGAGAACACGGTGGCTGCGGATGAATCGCACCACAAGCTGCACGGTTATTACGCGGGACTGCTCGCCTGGCGACTGGCGCAGCTCGCCGCGCAGAGCCCGTCCGCCGCGCCGGGCGCCTCCACGGCGCAACTGGCACAGCGCTGCGTGAGCGCGGCGGACGCGGCGCTGGCCGTGCAGGGAGATTTTGCCGAAGCACTGGCGCTGCGGGCCGCATGCCTGGCGACACCGCTTGACGCAAACGGCTCGCAAACCGCGCACGCCGCCCACCGGGCATCCCGGGACATCGACCGGGCACTGCAGCTGGCGGGGCGAAATCCGCGCGTGCTGCTGCTCGATGCCATGAGCGACTATCAGCTCGCGCCAAGGCTGGGGGGCAACAAGGAGCGCGCGCTGGTGAAGCTGCGCCAGGCGGTAGCGGCATTCGAGGTCGAGCGGGCCGGCACCGAGCACCTGCCGGGTTGGGGCGCTGCCGAGGCCTACCTGCTCCTCGCCCGCGACCTGCTGGACCACGGTGAACCGGTGGCGGCGCGTGACGCGCTCGAGCACGCGCTGCTGCTCGCGCCTGAGTTCGCACAGGCGCGCCGGCTGATGGCGCAGATCACTTCCGGTTGATGCGCCAGGGCGTGCGCTGTACAGGCTAAGGCCACACGGCAATTCACGACGGCTGTGATATCGTCCCGGCCTTTCGCATGCACATGTGATCGATGCCACCGGACACGGATAACCAGGCGCTGTTGGGACAGCTGCGCATCGACCGCACTCAGCGGGAAACTCGCTTCGATCCGCGGCGTCGCCGCTGGATCGCCGCTGCCGGGCTGGTGCTCGTCGGGCTCATCGGCGCCGGCGCCTGGTTTGGCCTGTCCGGCCGCGCGGCGCTGCCCGTGCGCACTGCCGTGGCGCAGCCAATGGCCGGCCGCGGTGCCAACGCCTCGGTGCTCGATGCCACCGGCTATGTCACCGCGCGCCGCCAGGCGACGGTCTCGGCGCAGATTACCGGTACCCTGACCGAAGTGCTGATCGAGGAGGGCGATCACGTCAAGGCGGGGCAGGTGCTCGGACGCCTGGAGGACACCGCGCAGCGGGCGGCGCTGGGCCAGGCGCAGGCGCAACTGCACTCGGCACAGGCGCTGCTGGGGCAATATCAGGCGCAGCTTGCGCAGAGTGAACGCGATGTGAAGCGCGCCGAGGATCTGGTCGAGCGCAAGCTGGTCTCACAGCAGGCGGTGGAGCAAGCGCGCACTCAGGTCGAGACCGGTGCCGCCCAGGTGCAGGGGCAGCGCAAGCAGATCGAGCTCGCCGCGGCCAGTGTACGCGCGGCGCGGGTGCAACTCGGCTATTGCACGGTGCGCGCACCGTTCACGGGCGTGGTGATCGCGAAGGCCGCCCAGGTCGGCGAAATCGTCTCGCCGCTCTCCGCGGGCGGCGGCTTCACGCGCACCGGTATCGGCACGATCGTCGACATGGATTCGCTCGAGATCGAGGTCGACGTCAACGAGGCCTACATCAACCGCGTGCAACCGGGGCAACCGGTGGCATCGGTGTTGAACGCCTATCCCGACTGGAAGATTCCCTCGCACGTCATCGCAATCATCCCGACCGCCGATCGTTCCAAGGCGACCGTGAAGGTGCGCATCGGGCTCGACCTCAAGGACGATCGCATCGTGCCGGACATGGGTGTGCGCGTGTCGTTCCTCGAGGAGCACAAGCCCGCCGCACAGACTCAGGAGCGACCGCGGGGCGTACTGGTGCCGGCTGCCGCCATACGCAAGGAAGGCGACCAGGACGTCGTCTTCGTACTGCAGGAGCGCACGGCGCGGCGTCGCACGGTGACCCTCGGCGGCACGATCGGCGATTCACGCCAGGTGCTGGCCGGCGTGAGCCCCGGAGAGGCGGTGATCGTCGAGGCTCCTGCCGAACTGAAGGACGGATCGCCGTCGGCGTCATTGCGGTAGCGCGATGCCGCCGAGGCATCCTACATTCATTCATTCGATTTGAGGCGAGGTTGCCATGTCCGAGTCCATGGTTCAGGTCCGCGACGTCACCAAGGTGTACGAGCGCGGCAAGCAGAAAATCGAAGTCCTGCACGGACTCACGCTGGACATTCCCAAGGGCGACTTCGTCGCGCTGATGGGACCGTCCGGCTCGGGCAAGACGACGCTGCTCAATCTGATCGGCGGTCTCGATCAGCCGAGCTCCGGCGAGATCATGGTCGGCGGCAGCCGCATCGACCAGCTTTCCAGCGGCCGGCTCGCGCGCTGGCGCGCACACAACGTCGGCTTCGTGTTCCAGTTCTACAACCTGATGCCGGTGCTGAGCGCGGAAGGCAATGTCGAACTGCCGCTGCTGCTGACCAAGCTGTCCTCGGCGCAGCGCAAGAAGAATGTCGCGGTGGCCTTGCAGGTCGTGGGGCTTGCCGATCGTGCCAAGCACAAGCCAAAGGAATTGTCCGGTGGTCAGGAACAGCGTGTCGCGATCGCGCGCGCGCTGGTGTCCGACCCACAGCTGCTCGTCTGCGACGAGCCCACCGGGGATCTGGATCGCAAGACCGCCGACGAAATCCTGGGCCTGCTGCAGGTGTTGAACCGCGAACATGGCAAGACGATCGTGATAGTCACCCACGATCCCAAGGCCGCCGGGTTCGCGCGGCGCACCCTGCATCTGGAGAAGGGTCAGTTACTCGAGCAAGCGGCCTGACACGGCGCTTAAGGACTCGCCATGACCAATAGCGGCTTCGTCATCGCCAATCTGTTCCGCAAGCGCACGCGCACCATCCTGACGGTCCTGTCGGTGATCATGGCGTTCCTGCTGTTCGGCTTGCTGCAGTCGGTGAATCACATCTTCAATGCCGGTGCCGACTTTGTCGGCGCCACACGCCTGATGGTGCAGGCGCGGGTGTCGTTCACCAGCCCACTGCCGATCAGCATGGTGCCCAAGCTCGAGGCGGTGCCCGGCGTGGCGCGCGTCGCGTACTCGCAGTGGTTCGGCGGCGTGTGGCAGGAGAACACACCGCTGTTCGTGTTTTCAGTGGACCCGCTGCGTTACCGTGACGTCTACCCCGAGTACCTGATGCCCGATGCGCAATGGCAGGCGTTCGCGAACACGCGCACCGCCATGATCGCCGGGCGGCAGCTCGCCGAGCAGTACGGCTGGAAGGTCGGGCAGAAAATCCCGATCTCCTCCAACATCTTTCCGCAGAAGAACGGCAGCAAAGCCTGGGCGTTCGATCTGGTCGGTATCTACGATGGCAAGGATGAGGACTGGAAGAAGCGTACCAACGTCGCCTTCATCAGCCACGACTACTTCGATGAGGCCAACCAGTTCGGCATGAAGGGCCGCGCGAATTTCTTCATTATCAAGCTCAGCGACGGCAATCAGGCCGAAGCGGTCAGCAAGACGATCGATGCGATGTTCGAGAATTCCCCGGACGAGACCAAGACCCAGACCGAGAAGGACTTCAACTTAGGCTTTGTCAAGCAGATCGGCGACATCGGCCTGATCGTGCGCTGGATCCTGTTCGCGGTGTTCTTCACCCTGTTGCTGGTCGTCGGCAACACCATGGCGCAAAGCGTGCGCGAGCGAGTTCCCGAGCTCGCGGTCATGAAAACCTTGGGATTCTCCGACGGCCGCGTGCTCGGCTTCGTGTTGGCCGAAGCGTTTGCGCTGTGCCTGTTCGGTGGGTTGGTCGGCCTGGCATTGGCCACGATGGGAGGTGCGATGGTGGAAAAGGGCAGTGGCGGGCAATTTCGGCTGCGCCTCGATGCCTGGGTCTGGTTTATCGGGGTCGCCGCCATTGTGCTGATGAGCGTTGCGGTGGGACTGCTGCCGGGGCTGCGTGCGCGTCGCCTCAGGATCGCGGATGCACTGGCCGGACGCTAGCGCGAAAAAGGGCTAAGGAGATGACATCGTGCTGAGCCAGGCTCTCGCCATTACCGGTATTAACATCAGGAGTATTCCCGAACGCTGGGCGTCTTCGCTGGTCATCGTCATCGGCCTCGCCGGCGTGGTGGCGGTGTTCACGGCGCTGCTGGCGATGGCCACGGGCTTTGAAAGTACTCTCAAAGCCACCGGCCGCAGCGACGCCGTGATCGTCATGCGTGGCGGCTCGAATGCCGAACTCAATTCCGGGCTGGATCGCGGGCAGACCGACCTGATCGAGCAGGCGCCGGGCATTCGCGCCGGCGCTGACGGCAAACCGCTGGCCTCGGCCGAGATGATGATCATCGCTGAGCTGATCCGCAGGGATGACGTCAAGAATGGTGCGAACATCACCGTGCGTGGCGTGGAACCGGCCGCGTTCGCCCTGCGCCCGCAGCTGAAGATCGTCGCGGGCCGCAGCTTCACGACCGGCCTGCGGGAGCTGATCGTCGGCCGCGGCGTTGTGCGCCAGTTTCAGGGGGCGGAGCTCGGCAAAGTGGTGCGCATGCGCGGCTCGGACTGGACCGTGGTCGGAGTATTCGAAGCCGGCGACGCGCACGACAGCGAGCTGTGGACCGACATCAATGTCGCGCGCACCACCTTCGGTCGCAACGGCTCGAGCTCGGTGCTCGCCGCGCTCGAGGGGCCCGATGGCTACGACAGGCTCAAGGGCGCGCTGGCCGCCGATCCGCGCGTGAACGTGGACGTGGTGCGCGAGCAGGACTACTTCAGCGGCCAGACCAGGCAGTTCCGCAAGACGATCGGCTTCCTGGCCGGCGTAGTCACCCTCATCATGGCGCTCGGCGCCGTGTTCGCGGCTCTCAACAGCATGTATGCCGCGGTCGCCGCACGTGGCAAGGAGATCGCGACCCTGCGTGCGATCGGTTTCGGCGGACTGCCGGTACTGGTCTCGGTGATGCTCGAAGCGCTGCTGCTGGCCCTGATCGGGGGGTTGCTCGGCGCGCTGATCGCTTACGTTTTGTTCAACGGTCTGTCGGTGTCGACCCTCGGGCAGAACTTCACCCAGGTGGTGTTCAATTTCAAGGTCACTCCCGAACTCATCGCGCGCGGACTGATCATCGCCGTGGTCATCGGCATGATCGGCGGCCTGCTGCCGGCGATCCGTGCCGCGCGCCTGCCGGTGGCGACCAGCCTGCGCGAGCTCTAAAGGCGGCGGCCCAGCGCGGCGCACAGCGCGGGCACATCCGCCTCCGGCTGGTCCCAGGAGACCACGAAGCGCGCTTCGCCTGCGCTCTCGGCGCCCCAGTCGTAGAACTCGAAGCCGGCGGCGCGCAGCCCCTGGCGACGCTGCACCCCGAGCTTCACGAACACTTCGTTCGCCTCCACCGGGTGCAGCAGGCCGGGGCCGGCGGCGCGGCCGATGTCTTGCGCCAGACGGTTGGTGCGCTGCGCGTTACGCTTCCAGACTCCGCTTTCCACGTACGCCAGCAGCTGCGCGGCGACGTAGCGCGATTTCGACAGCAAATGCCCGGCGCGCTTACGCCGCAGCTCGAAATCCCGCACCAGATCGCGATCGAAGTACACCACCGCCTCGGCCGCCAGGGCGCCGTTCTTGGTTGCGCCGAAGGACAGAACGTCGACGCCCGCGCGCCAGGTGATGTCCGCGGGATGACAGTCAAGGAACGCGAGCGCGTTCGCGAAGCGCGCGCCGTCCATGTGCACCTTGAGTCCGCGACCGTGTGCGAGACGGCAGAGCTCGGCGATCTCCTCGCGCCGGTAGACGGTGCCGAGCTCGGTGGCCTGGGTCAGCGACAGCGCCGCCGGCTGTACGCTGTGAACGTCAACCGGCCGCGCGCTGAGCGCCGCGGCGAAGGTCCCGGGCTGGAGTTTGCCGTGCTCGCCGCGCACCAGCGCCAGTTGCGCGCCGCCGGTGAAAAAACCCGGCGCGCCGCATTCGTCGGTTGCGATGTGTGCTTGTTCGTGGCCGTAAATGCCGCCGTAGGGCGGGCACAGGGTCGCAAGGCCGAGCGAGTTGGCGGCGGTTCCGGTCGCGACCGCAAAGGCGCGCACCTCGGCGCCGAAGAATCCGCCGAGAACCGCATCGAGGCGCTGCGTCCATTGATCGTCGCCGTAGGCGACCGCGAGCCCCTGATTGGCCTCACCGATCGCCGCCAGGATCTCCGGGCAGGCCGTTGCAGTGTTGTCGCTGTAGAAACGCACGCTGTCACCCTACTCGATGCGCCAACGGAAGGACCAGGCCCCGAACGCGAGGAACGCGAGTGCGGTGGCCGCCAGATACAGCAGGTTCGGCGCGATCTGCGGCAAGCCCGCGCCATCGAGCATCACCGCGCGCGCGGCGTCGAGCACGTGAGTCAGGGGGAAGACATGCGCCACCCATTGCACCCAGCGCGGTGATCCTTCGAGCGAAAACCAGATTCCCGACAGCAGCATCATCGGCCAGGTGAGCACGTTGAGCAGCCCGCCCACCAGCTCCTCGCTGGAAAAGCGCGCCGCAATCGTCAGCCCCAGGGCGATCATCGACAGGGCGCCGACTACGCCCAACAGCACGAGCAACAGCAGGTTGCCGGCGTTGTGAAAACCAATGATGGCGCCGATGCCGAGGTACAGGATCGCCGTGACGAACAGGATGAGGCCCAGCCGTGACAGCACCTGTGCGCTGAGGAACTCGAAGGCGGTGAGAGGGGTTGCGTGCAGACGTTTCAGGAAGCCGCTCTTGCGATAGCGCAGCACCACGTAACCGACGCCGAACAGGCAGCTGAACATCATGTTCATGCCCAGAATGCCCGGGAACAGCCAGTCGACATAGCGGACCGCGGCGCCGGTGACCGGCTGGCGGACCGCGGCCGGCTCAGCGGCGAGCAGCAGCTTCTCCACGATGTAACCCTTGGGTGAATCGGTGTTCACCCAGTAGCGCGGCGGCGCGTGCAGGTCGACCAGCAGGTCGATCTGCTGATGCGTGACCTTGCGCAGCGCCTCGCTTTCATCCGCCAGGGTGATGAACCCGACGTAGCGCTCGCGCAGGAACGGGTGCGCCTGCCTGTCCGGGTGCCCGGCGAGCACGCCAACCTTGAACAGCGGGCGCTCGGGGCCGCCAAACACGAATCCCATGCCGATCACCAGCATGACCGGCAGCAGCAGCGTGAACACCAGCGTGCCGCGGTCGCGCAGGAATTCGAGGTTGCGCGCGTGCAGCACCGACAGCAGCCGCTTGATCATGGGCGCAACTCCGTGCCGGTCAGTTCCAGGAACAGGTCCTCGAGGTTGGCCGGCCGGATGCGCAGGTTGGTAAGGGGCACTTTCGCTTCCAGCAAGGTGCGTAGCGTGGCTTCCAGGTCGTGGGTGCTGATCTCCACCCGATCGCTCGCGTCGATGATGTTCAGGGGCAGCTGGCGCGCCGCCGCCGGAAACTCCTGGAGTGGCAGCTCCAGCAGCACCTCCGCGAAGTGCTCGTGCAGCAGGCGCCGCGGCGGGCCCTGGGCGATGATGCGGCCGCGGTCCATGATGACGATCTCATCGCACAGCAGCTCTGCCTCCTCCATGTAGTGCGTCGTCAGGATGATGGTCTTGCGGCGCGCCTTGATCGACTGCATCAGCTCCCAGAAGTTGCGGCGTGCCTGCGGATCCAGCCCGGTGGTGGGTTCATCCAGGAACAGCACCGCGGGGTCGTTGACCAGCGCGATCGCGAGCAGCAGCCGCTGCTGCTGGCCGCCGGAGAGCTTGCGGCTGTCGCGCCCGGCGAGCTTCTCGAGCGCGCACAGGCGGATGACCTCATCGACTTCGAGTCCCGTGGTGTAGAGTCCGCGGAACAGCGCGATGCTTTGCCGCACCGTGAGAAAGTCCTGCAGCGCGGTCTTCTGGAAAAGGATACCGGCTTCCTCGCGAAAGCGGTTGCCGAGCGGCTCGCCGCGGTAACGGACCTCGCCGGCGGTCGGCGGCAAAATCCCCTCCATGATCTCGATGGTGGTGGTCTTGCCGGCGCCGTTGGGGCCCAGCAGGCCGAAGCACACGCCTTGCGGCACGCTGAAAGACACGCCGGCCACGGCAAGGGTGGCCGGATACTGCTTGACGAGCTCGCGGACTTCGAGGATGGCGTTGCTCACGGCATTCGCGGATCGCTTGGCTTGAGGACTGGCGCGCGATCCTAGCGGATTTTCGCGTGCGACGTGTACCATCGGCAGCATGACTACCCGTCAATACGACAAATCCGAGCGCGTGGAGCTCGCCGACGAAGCGGTGCACTGGGACCTCGGGTCCTCGGTGTCCTACGGCGAATACCTGCAGCTCGACAAACTGCTCACGGCGCAAAAGCCGCTGTCGAGCGAGCACAACGAGATGCTGTTTATCATCGTGCACCAGGTGTCGGAGCTGTGGATGCGCCTGATGCTGCACGAGCTGACCGCGGCGCTGGAGTGCGTGCGCCGCGATGACCTCGATCCGGCGCTGAAGATGCTGGCGCGTATCTCGCGAACCCAGACGCAGCTGATCTCGGTGTGGGACGTGCTGTCGACCATGACGCCGTTCGAGTACTCGGCGTTTCGCAACGCGCTGGGGCGTTCCTCGGGTTTCCAGTCCCTTCAGTACCGCATGCTGGAGTTCATGTTCGGCAACAAGAACGCCGAGATGGTCGCCGTACACCAGCGCGACGCACTCGCACACGAGACGCTGCAACGCGCACTGGCCGCACCGTCGCTGTACGACGAGGTGCTGCGGCTGCTGAGCCGCCGGGGTTACGGGATTCCGCAGGACTACCTGTCGCGGGATTTCAGCGCGCCCTACCAGGCCAGCAAACAGGTGGCCGGCGCCTGGCTCGGCGTGTACCACAACGCTGAAACGGGCTGGGACCTGTACGAGCTCGCTGAGCGCCTGGTGGACCTCGACCACAATTTCCAGTTGTGGCGCTGCCATCACCTGAAAACCGTCGAGCGCATCATCGGCTACAAGCCCGGCACCGGCGGTACCGGCGGCGTTTCCTATCTCGCCAAGGCGCTGGAGCTCAAGTTCTTTCCGGAGCTGTGGCAGATCCGCACATCGATGTAGGGCGGCGGCCGCCGCGCTGCGCGCGCTCGCGGCTAGCGCGAAGCCGCGGTCGTCACCGGTGGGTCGCGGTAATATTCCGGCAGTAGCTGCTTGAGGTTTCTGATCTTCGGCAGATCGTTGATCACGATATAGGGATTGTGCGGATTCCTGAGTAGGAAATCCTGGTGATAGCCTTCCGCGGGATAGAATCCCTTCAGCGCATCAACCCGCGTGACGATCGGCGCCGCGAACGCGCGACTCTTGTCCAACTGGACAATGTAGCTTTGCGCAATGCGCTTCTGCGTGTCGTCGGCGTAAAAGATTGCCGAACGGTACTGGGTGCCGCTGTCCGGTCCCTGGCGGTTGAGTTGCGTCGGATCGTGCGCGACGGAGAAGTACACTTGCAGCACCTCGCCGAAGCTGAGCTCGCTCGGATCGAAGACGACCTGCACCGACTCGGCGTGACCGGTGGCGCCGCTGCTGACGGTTCCATATTGCGCCGTTGCCTGGTCACCGCCGGAGTAGCCCGCTAGCACCTTGCGCACCCCGCGTACGTGCTCGAAAACCCCCTGCACCCCCCAAAAGCAACCGCCCGCGAGCACGGCGGTTTGCAAGGGCCCCGCCTGTTTCGGGTTGTCGACCGCGGGCGCCGCAACGGTGACGGCGGACTCTGCCCCCCGGCTGGCGCAGATCCAGCCGATACCCGCCAGCAGCAGCACGACCACCAGCCGGTTCATGAATGTGTTGAGCGCCATTTGGACTTCTCCTTCGGTTGGGGTTGGCGCGGGGTTAGCCGCGCGCCACGAAGCTCAAGGCCACCGAGTTCATGCAGTAGCGCAAGCCGGTCGGGCGGGGCCCGTCGTCAAAGACGTGTCCCAGGTGCGCGTCGCAGCGCTTGCATGACACCGCCACCCGTCGCACTCCCAAGCTGCTATCGGTCCGGTCCACGACGTTGAGGCGCGAGATGGGCTGCCAAAAGCTCGGCCAACCGGTGCCCGATTCGAACTTGGTCCTGGAATCAAACAAGGCAGTATTGCAGCAGATACACAGGTACAGGCCGTCGGCGTGATTGTTGTTGTACGGGCCGCTGAAGGCGAGCTCCGTGCCTTCATGGCGCGTCACCGTATAGGCGAGCAGTGACAGCTGACGGCGCCATTCGGTGTCGGTCTTCACCACGCGTGGCACCGTCACGGTGCCTTTGCTCTTGCCGTCCGCGCCAAACACCTCGATGGCCACCGTGTCAGAGGCTGCGGGCGATGACAGCAGGGCGGCGCGCGCGCCCTTGGGAATGAAGGCGCCGACACCCAGGCCGAGTGCGCACGCCAACAGGGTGCGGCGGGATGTGCCCGCGCTTGCGGTGAGCAGGTCCGATGGCGAAGGGTCGCTGGTGGTCATGGGCGATGTCTCCACTAGCCAAAGGTGAATGCGTACGCCTGCACGCCCGCATCAAGGAATTCGATGGTGAAGTTGTGATCACCGGCGGGCTTCGTCTGACGCAGCAACTGGTACAGGCGCTGGCCCTGCACCACGCCCGTGCCATCGGCCGCCACGTCGATGCCATGGTCCGCAGCTGGCGCCCGCCCGTCGATGGTGACGCGGAAGCGCACCGGATGAGCCGGGTCGCTGGCTCCCAGAACCAGATGCAGATCACGGGCACGGAAGCGAAACACGATGCCGGCATGAGGCGCGGCGGCGACGGCCTTCTCGCCCAGCACCCGCCAACTGCCGGACAGCGCCCATTGGTTCAGCTGCAGCTCCCGGGGCGCCGTGTACGACTTGGGGGTATCGGGCGCCACCGCTTCGGCGGCGGCGAAGCGCTCGGCGCGCTGGTAGCCGATGTAGGTTTCCGGGGAGTTGACGTCGGGTTCGTCCGCGGCAGCCTGCACGCCGGTGCCGCTGATGGAAGGGCCTGCGGCCGGCAAATGCTGGGTCCCGGACTCGGTCAGCAGTTGCCGGATCAGTTGCTCCGAATCCGCGTAGTCGCCCTCGCCGAAATGATGGCCGCGGATCTGTCCCTGCGCGTCGATGAAGTAGTGCGCCGGCCAGTATTGATTGTTGAATGCCTGCCAGATCGCATAGCTGTTGTCCAAGGCCACCGGGTAGCGGATGCCCAGATCGCGTACCGCGTGGCTGACGTTGTCGAGGTTCTTCTCGAAGGCGAATTCCGGTGCGTGCACACCGATCACCACCAGCCCCTGATCGTGGTAGCGCTGGTACCAGCTCTTGACGTAGGGCAGTGCTCGCAGGCAGTTGATGCACGAGTAGGTCCAGAAATCGATCAGCACCACCTTGCCGTGCAGGGCTTGCGGGGTGAGCGGCGCGGAGTTCAGCCACGCCACCGCGCCAGTCAATGGCGGTAGCTGTCCTTCTACCGGCAGCGCGCCGGCGGAGCGGGTGCTCGCCATCATGGCGTTCGCGTTGGTGGCGCCATTCATGGCGCCGGTCATGGCCCCTTGCATTGCCATTGCGCCCCCGGAATCGCTGTCGGGATGCAGCCGGTTGATCAGCGCGTCCTCAAAGCGATTGGTGCCGGCAAGCGACAAGCGGGTCAGGGCGCCGGTATCCCAACCGAGTGCGATGGCCGCCACCGCGACCAATACGGCCGCGCCGAGGCTGCGTCGCAACCACTCCCCCGCGCCAAAGGTGCGCTTCAGCGCACTGATGACGCGATTGCTCGCCAGCGCCACGACCGCCAGCGAGGTGGCCGCGCCGAGGGCGTAGGCAAACAGCAGGACGGTGGTGCCCGCACTCGGACCGCGGATCGCGGCGCCGGTCAGAATCAGGCCCAGGATCGGTCCCGCGCACGGCGCCCACAACAGCCCGGTCGCGACACCCACGAGCAGCGCGGCGGTGATTCCTGATCCGGCGCCGTCCGCGCCGGGATTCGGTAGCAGACGCGCTCCAAGGGCCACCAGCGGTCGCGTGAGCCACTCGGCGACATGTCGCGACAGGAGCGCCAGCGCGCTCAGCGTCAGCAGCACCAGGGCTGCGATGCGGCCATAGTCGTTGACGCGCACGGCCCAGCCGCCACCGACGGCCGCGAGGGTGGAGATCGCGGCAAAGGTGCCCGCCATACCGATCAGCAGCGGCAGCGTGCTGCGCGCGAACGCTTGCTCGGTGCGGGCCAGGACGAACGGCAGGACCGGCAGGATGCAGGGGCTGAGGATCGTCAGCGCGCCACCGAGAAAGGCCACCACACCAAGAATCATTCGTGCTCCCGTTGTTCGCAGGGCGCTTGCGGCCCCGCACCAGTTGGTGCACCCGACCAGACCTTAATATGATCCCTTTTATTGCAGCACGGACTCCGCAGCGGTCGTCGCGTCGGGCGCGGCTGTTGAGGCACCGAGTGTGGGTCGAGCACCCTGTGCGCCGATACGCGGCACGGGCGCATAAGCGGGTTCTGTTACAAGTAGACCGGGCCGGGGGGCAAAAGGTCACAGGATCTGCGCCGGGCGTGCGTAGCGAGCTCAGCGCCACACGCGGCAATCGACCCCCGCGCGCCTGGCTGCGCGCCGGGCGCGCCGCGTACCATTTACCAGAATACCCCGGTCGGCGAGGCCCAGGTGCTGGAGGTCACTGGGCGTGTTGCCATACGCGGTGATCGGCAGCTGCGGATGACGCGCGCGCAGTGCCGCAAGACAACGGACCTTTTCCACACCGCGACGGTTCGGGGTCGTGAGCCTTCCGACCAGCCGGTCCCCGTCCCACTCCACTCCCGTGCACAGGACTTCCCCGAACCCCAGCGCCTGGCCGATGGCCGGAACATACAGATCGGTGCTGGCGCTCAGCAGCACCAGCGCATCGCCCTGGCGGCGGTGTCGGGCAATCGCCGCCAGGGCATCGCTGAACAGGCCCTGCCTGAGGAGCCCTGATACGAACTGCGCCGTCCAGGCGTCGACCTCGGCGCGGCGGCAGCCGCCCAGCGTCGCCTGCAGAAGCGCGGATTTGAGCTCGCCGCGATCGGCGCGCCGCCGCAGGAAGCGCGCCAACGCCGGGAGCAGGCGCGGCAGCCGGGCGAGGCGCGCCGGGTGGCGCAGCAGAAAACCTGCGACGTACGGCAGCAGCGTATCGCGCCGGGTGATGGTGCCATCGAGATCGAACAGCGCGAGCACTCGCCCAGGCGCCTCGCGCGGGCCCTCCGGCGCTGTGCCGGTAGCGCCGGGGTCGGTCAGGCGGTGCTGCCTGCTGAGGCCAGCTGGCGCAGCACGTACTGCAGGATGCCGCCATGCCGGTAGTACTCGCGCTCCTTCGGGGTGTCGATGCGCAGGCGGGCGGTAAATTGCACGGTTTTGCCCTGTTGCGGGGTGGCGCTGACGCTGACCTCACCCGCATCGCCGCGGCTCAAACCCGCGATGTCGAACACCTCGCGCCCGGTGAGTCCCAGCGAGGCGGCGTTCTGTCCGGGCAGGAACTGCAACGGGGCGACGCCCATGCCGATGAGATTCGAGCGATGAATACGCTCGAAGCTCTCGGCGATGACCGCCTTCACCCCGAGCAGCTTCGTGCCCTTGGCCGCCCAGTCGCGCGAGGAACCGGTGCCGTACTCGCGGCCGGCGAGCACCACGAGCGGCGTACCTTCCTTGCGGTAGCGCATGGCCACGTCGTAGATGGAGGCCTGTTCGCCATCGGGCAGGTGCACGGTAACGCCGCCCTCGACCCCGGGCACCAGCAGATTGCGCAGCCGGATGTTGGCAAACGTGCCGCGCATCATGACCTCGTGATTGCCGCGGCGCGCGCCGTAGGAGTTGAAGTCCTTGGGCGTAACGCCCTGTTCGACCAGATAACGCGCCGCCGGGCTGCTCCTGGCGATGTTGCCGGCGGGGGAGATATGGTCGGTGGTGACCGAGTCGCCGAGCACCGCCAGCGCGCGCGCGCCACGCACGTCGCGCAGCGGTGGGGGTGTCATGGTCATAGCGTCGAAGTAGGGTGGGTTCTTCACGTAGGTCGAGCCCGGATCCCAGGCGTAGAGCTGGCCGGCGGGCACTTTGATATTCGCCCAGTTGTCATCGCCCTTGAACACGCTGGCGTAGCTGTCACGGAACATCTGCGAGTCGATGGAACGCAACATCAGGGCCTGCACCTCCGCGTCGCTCGGCCAGATGTCCGCGAGATGTACCGGCTTGCCGTCCGTGCCGGTGCCGAGCGGCTCGGTCGTGAGGTCCAGGTCGAGCGTGCCGGCGAGCGCGTACGCCACCACCAGCGGCGGGGAGGCGAGGAAGTTCATGCGCACCTCCGGATGCACACGGCCCTCGAAGTTGCGATTGCCGGACAGCACCGCGCAGCCCGTCAGATCACCCGCCTTGACGGCGGCCGAGATCTCCGGCTTCAGCGGGCCGGAGTTGCCGATGCAATTATGCACAGCCACCGTACCCGCCACGAAGGCATGCAGATCGTTGACTGACAGATCGAACACGGCTCGTGTGCCCGCGGGGCGGACATCAGTGACCTGAAGCGAGAAGGTGGGCAGCGAGTGGGTATCCTTCTCAGTACAATATTGTTTGGAACCCTCAGAGGTCTTACGCGGCTGCAGGCGCGCAAACCAATCGCGCACGCCCATTTGCCTGAATAGCTCGATCGGCGAGGGGAAGTTGGAAATTTCCCGATTCCGCGGCGTGAACGGACGCTGCCCAGGACGAGGCAGGCGGGTGAAGGAGCCGTGACCTTCCAGCAGGGCGCAGTGTGGATATAGCGCAGTCTCGCGCATCATCAATTCGGCGGCCGCGATGCGGCGCGTCTGCTGAAACGTGAAGGGGTGCATCTGATGCAGCGCTTCTAGCCGATCGGCCATCCACAAGCGTTGGCGGTTGATCGTATCCATCGTGCGCCAGTACACCGCGGCCGCACTCGCCCGCAGCGCCTTGTCTACGCAATACCGGAATCCCACGCGCTCGACGAACGACAGCCCATCGGGAAGCGTGAGACGGACCTCGATGCGGCCTGCACCATCGCGACCGGCCGGATAGGTCGAAGGCGAGCGCCGCGTGGGAAACGTGTAGACCTGCGCGCCGCGCGCCTTCACGCCGCAGCGGACAAGCAGGCTGATGATTTGCCGCATGACCTCCCGAAGCTGCTCGACGTGCTCGGGCTTGGCGCTTCGCGAATATGCCGGCGGCCTCAACACCGCCTTGTTCTCGTTCGCACCCTGACGCAGCAAGACCGGCGCGTGTCCATCCCCGCCAAAGAGGCCGCCGAGCAGCTCGCGAACGACTGCGACGGGGCAATCGTCCTCGAGTACGAACTGCGGCAGAGCCGGCGGCTGATGAATGCGCTGTCCGATGCTTAATCCCCGCAGCGCGGTGATCGCTCGCGTCAATTCGCGGGGGAGCACGATTACCCACTTTCGCTCGTCGTAGCGGCGGGCGACCGGATGCTTGCCCGTGAGCCGCTCGATGTCACGCAGTGCGGCTTCGCGATCGAGTGCCTGTCCGACGTGCATTCGCCCCTGGCCCGCCAGACTGATCGATCCGTCAGTGATCAGATGACCCACCAGGCGTGCGAAAGCCAGGGTGCGCGCGCGCTCTTGCTCGTTCGCCATGCTGAAGCGCAGGTCGCCGGCGATGAGTTCATAACCAGCCTCATCCGCGCCGACCTGATCGAGCGGCGCCTCGAGACCGACGACAAGGCGATCCCGCCCGACGCGCAGCGCGTCGGCCGGCACCCAGCGGCCATCCGCGCAGAGGAGCTCATGATCCGGCGTGCAGGTCAGCCTGCGCCCATCCTGCAGCACGACCGACACGCACTCGCGCTCGCCCTGAACGAACATTTCGCTCTGCAGGGCGAGCGCGAGTCGCCGCTCGGCGTTGGGACCGAGGAGCCGGGCGCCGCCCCCGCGCGGCAGGCTTTCGATGCGGCGCGCGGTGCCGTTTGCGAGCAGCACCGCCGTCCCCTCGGCGATACAAGTAGTACAGCCGTAGCCGACGAGATTGAAACCGACCGCCGCGAGATCATCGAGCACGCCGGCCCTGACGAAGTAATCGGTCACGACGCGTGAGCCGGGGGCGAGACTGGTCTTCACCCATGGCTTCGCCTTGAGTCCGCGTTCGCGTGCCTTGCGGGCCAGCAGTGCCGCGCCCAGCATGACGGACGGATTGGACGTGTTGGTGCAGCTCGTGATTGCGGCGATGAGCACCGCGCCGTCCTTGAGATCGAAGCGCTGTCCGTCGAGGGTGGCCGGAGCCACGCCCCGGGCTTGCGGGTTGCGCGCGTTGCGCTCCTCGGCCGCCTTGCGGGCATTGAGTTGGTACACGGTCTTGGCCGTCTTCAGGGGCACGCGGTCCTGCGGGCGGCGCGGTCCGGCGAGACTCGGTTCCACCTTGCCGAGATCGAGCTCGAGCTCATCGGTGTAGCGCGCGGGCATGGCGCCCTGGTTGCGCCACATGCCCTGCGCCTTGGCGTAAGCGCTGACCAGTTCGAGGCGCTCGCGCGGACGGCCGGACAGCTCGAGGTAGCGCATGGTTTACGTATCGATCGGGAAGATGCCACAGGTGCTGCCGTACTCGGGCGCCATGTTGGCGATGGTCGCCCGATCGGCGAGCGGCAGGTTCGCGAGGCCATCGCCGAAGAACTCGACGAATTTGTCGACCACGCCCTTCTTGCGCAGCATCTCGGTCACGGTCAGCACCAGGTCGGTCGCCGTGGCTCCGGGTTGCAGGCGCCCCTCGAGACGAAAGCCGATCACTTGCGGGATCAGCATGGTCACGGCCTGGCCCAGCATCGCGGCTTCAGCTTCGATCCCACCCACGCCCCAGCCGAGCACACCCAGGCCGTTGATCATGGTGGTGTGAGAATCGGTGCCGACGAGTGTGTCCGGGTAGGCGCGGCGGATGCCGCCTTCTTCGGTGTCGAAAATCACGCGCCCGAGATACTCGAGGTTCACCTGGTGAACGATGCCGGTGTTGGGTGGCACGACCGAGAAGTTGCGGAACGCCGTCTGTCCCCAGCGCAGGAACGAGTAACGCTCGCGGTTGCGCGAGAATTCGATGGCAGTGTTGGCGGCAAGCGCACCGGCAGTGCCGTACTCGTCGACCTGCACCGAGTGGTCGATCACCAGTTCCGCCGGGTTCAGCGGGTTGACGCGTTCGGCGCTACCGCCCAGGCGCACGATGGCGTCGCGCATGGCCGCGAGATCCACTACACACGGCACGCCGGTGAAGTCCTGCAGAATGACGCGTGCGGGGGTGAAGGCGATCTCGTGGGAAGGGGTCGCCTGCGGGTTCCACTCCAGCAGTGCCTCGATGTCGGCGCGGGTCACGCTCACGCCGTCCTCGAAGCGCAGCAGATTCTCGAGCAGAATCTTCAGTGAGTAGGGCAGTCGCGCGAGCTTGTCCTGCGGCAGCGCCGCGAGACTCCAGATTTCGTACGAGCGTTCACCGGCATTGAGCGTCGAGCGCGCGCGGAAGCTGTTGATCATGCGTGTCTCCGTGTGAGCACGCGATTATATCGGGCGCGGCGCGCCCTTGCCGCCTAAGCGCCCGCTTCAGGCAGCGGCTGCCTGGCTTACCGTTGGCGCGGTGCCTTCGATGACGGCGCCGCCCAGACAGCGCTCGCCCTCGTAGGCGACCGCATACTGACCGGGCGTGACGGCGCGCTGCGGCTGCTCGAACACCACGCGTGCGGTGCCGTCCGCTCGGGGTTCGAGCAGCGCCGGCTGATCGGCCTGGCGGTAGCGCACTTTCACGCTGCAGCGGAACGCTTCGCGGCGCGGGGAGCTGAGCCACTGCCAGGCCCCCGTGGTGAGTGCGCCGCTCGACAGCAGCGGATGATCGTGGCCCTGCACCACGATCAGCGTATTGCGGGCGCCATCCTTCGCCGCCACATACCAGGGCTGCTCGGGGTGGCCGTGCCGTCCGCCAAGCCCTAAGCCGCCGCGCTGGCCGAGCGTATAAAAAGGCAGTCCCTCATGGGTGCCGAGCCGCTCGCCGGTGGGCGTTTCGATGGGCCCGGGGGTCCTCGCGAGAAAGCGCGCCAGAAACTCGCGAAACGGGCGCTCGCCAATGAAGCAGATGCCGGTGCTGTCGGGCTTGTCGAATACCGGCAGCCCGGCACGGCGCGCGCGCTCGCGCACCGCGCTTTTCTGCAACTCGCCGAGCGGCATCAGCGTTCGCGCCAGCTCCTCGCCCGCCACGGCGTGCAGGAAATAGCTCTGATCCTTGGCGCCGTCATGCGCCTTGTAGAGCCCCGTGCCTTCGGGCCCCGGCTGCAGCCGTGCGTAGTGCCCGGTCGCGAAATGCGACGCGCCCAGGCGGCGTGCCCACCGCAGCGCTACGCCGAACTTGATCTCGCGGTTGCACAGCACGTCGGGATTGGGCGTGCGGCCGGCGCGGTGCTCGCGCAGAAAATGCCCGAACACCCGCTCACGATACTCAGCCGCGAAGCTGGCGCGATGCAGCGCAATGCCGAGTTCGGCCGCGACCGCGCGCGCGTCCTGGAAGTCCCGGGCGCTGGTGCAATACGCGTCGTCGTCCTCCTCCCAGTTGCTCATGAACAGGCCCTGCACTTCCCAGCCTGCTTGCCGGAGCAGCAGCGCCGCGACCGCGGAGTCGACGCCCCCGGAAAGCCCGACGATGACGCGCCCGGCGCTCACAGGCGCACCGCGTTGCTGCTGGCGGAGCTGGCGGCATGCAGGTCGAGCCCGGCGAGCGGTTCGAGTGCCAGGCGCTGGCCCGCCAGGTAGTCGTGCACGCAGCGCAGAACCAGGGGACTGCGCAGCCGCGCCTGGCGCTGCTCGAGGTCGAGTTGCGACAGCCAGTGCGTGGCCACAATGCCGCGATCGAGTTTTTGTCCGGCGTCATGGTCCGCGACTGCGCCGGTGAAGGCAAAGCGCAGGGTGCGGCGCCCGGTGGCGGGGTTACGCCACAGGTACACTCCCAGCAGCGCGTTCGGTTCAAAGCGCCACGCGGTCTCTTCGCGCACCTCGCGTACCACGGCCGCAAGCAGGGTCTCACCGCGCTCGACGTGTCCGGCCGGCTGATTGAGAACCAGCCGGTGATTGATGCGCTCTTCCACGACCAGGAAGCGGCCGGCCGTTTCCGTGACGGCCGCGACGGTTACGTCAGGCGTTCGGGGCATGCAGGGGATTATAGCCGTCGGCGGCGCGACGGTCGGGGACTCAAGGTTCAGCCGCGGCGGGCGGTGCGCAGGCCGTGCTCGACCGCGCTCGCGTTCCAAACCTGATCGAATTCCTGCATGTACAGGCGGGCGGCCACCGGGTTGTTGATGTCGGCGACACCGTCCCAGCTGTCGGCGCGCATACGGTAGACGATCGCACGGTCGTCGGCGATGAGATACGCGGAGGCGCGCTGTGGCGCCTGTGCGGCTACGTAGCGGATGTCGATGCAACTGGACAGCCGCCGTCCCATGGCCACGAAACGGTTGCTGTCGCGCATGACGCGGGTCGGCTCGGCCAGCAGCACCCGGACCTTGGCGAAGCTGCGCGTCAGAACGAAGTGTTTGATGATCTCGAGGAAAGCGGTCTGATCGTAAAGGTCGGGTTCGAGATCGGGCGTGTAGATCGAGATCAGGCGCTGTGCGGTGGCCGCGATCTCATTGACCGCCGCGCGAACCTCGGCGAGCGAGGTCAGAACGCTCAGTGTCTCGGCCCCCTGGCGCGTCGCGGTGGCCGTGCCGCCGGCGCTGGCCGATTCCGGCGCATAGCGCGCGTTTGCGAGCTGCGCCAAAGCGCTGTTCAGGTCAAGTTCCCCGGTTATTGCCACGAGTGGCACCCCGCCTTCGCCTGCACGGAGGCAGGCTGCGGAGGATCTTAGTGACGGCCCTGGGGATTTCCTTGCCGAACCGGTCACGGTTTGGCGGCGACAACTGACTGCAGTAAGTCAAAAGCGCGGCATAGTTCGCACTTTAGAGGGGGGTGTCGTGAGATGCCGACAGGTGCTTCAGATCCGCCGCGCCAGTTGCGCGGCGAGGCCGGTGTAGTCGGCGGGCTTCAGGGCCCGCAGCCGAGTCTTCTCGGCAGGCGCGAGCGCCAGAGTGTCGATGAAGGCGGCAAGTGTCGCAGCGTCGATCGCCCGGCCGCGCGTGAATTCCTTCAGGCGCTCGTAGCCGCCCGCCACACCCGCCGCGCGCAGCACGGTCTGCACCGCTTCGCCCAGCACCTCCCAGCCGGCAGCGAGGTCGGCGTCCATGCGCTCACGATCGGCCTCGATTTTCGTAAGTCCCCGTCCGAGCGCGCTCCAGGCGATCAGCGTATGCCCGAGCGCGACGCCCAGGTTGCGCAGCACGGTCGAGTCGCTGAGATCGCGCTGCCAGCGCGACACCGGCAGCTTCTCGGCGAAGTGCCGCAGCAACGCATTGGCCACGCCACAGTTGCCTTCCGCGTTCTCGAAGTCGATCGGGTTCACCTTGTGAGGCATGGTCGATGAACCGACCTCCCCGGGGAGGGCGCGCTGGCGCAGATAGCCGAGCGAGATGTATCCCCACAAGTCGCGGCTGAGATCGATGAACACCACGTTCGTGCCCGCGAGCCCATCGCAGTATTCGGCGATCCAGTCGTGCGGCTCGATCTGGGTCGTCCAGGGGTTGTACTCGAGCGACAGCGAGGTGACGAACGCCTGGGAAACGGCCGGCCAGTCCACCGCCGGCAGCGCCGCGGCGTGGGCGTTGAAGTTGCCGACGGCGCCATTCCACTTACCGAGAATGCTCACCGCCCCCCAGCGGCGCTGCGCGCGCCGCAGGCGCGCGACGAAGTTGGCGAGCTCCTTGCCGAGAGTAGTAGGGCTTGCCGGCTGTCCGTGCGTGCGCGCCGGCATGGCGGTGTCGGCGTAGCGATGCGCGAGCTCGGTCAGTTCGACCGTGCGGGCGTTGAGCGTGCCGAGCAGCGTGTCGCGCGCCGCGTGCAGCAAGCGCGCGTAACTGAGGTTGTTGATGTCTTCCGAGGTGCAGCCGAAGTGCACCAGCTCGAGCGTCGCATCCGCAGCCCCGACCGCAGCCAGTTGCTCGCGTACGTAGTATTCAACGGCCTTGACGTCGTGATTGATGCGCTCCTCGATCGCCTTGACGGCGGCCGCCGCCGCCGGCTCGGGCGCGGATGCAAGCTGATGCGCGCGCTCGCGCACCGCGGGCGTGAACTGCGCGCCGGGCAGTTGCGGCACCGCCGCCGCCAGATGCAGCAGCCACTGCGCCTCGACGCGGATGCGCTCGCGGATCAGTCCGCGCTCCGCGAGCAGGCCGCGCAGCGGCGCGCTCGCGGCGCGGTAGCGCCCATCCACCGGCGACAGCGCATCGAGCGCCGACAGTAGATCGCTGGAGCTCGCGGACATGCGCTACCATGATAACGCATACAGTCGTCCGGGCGCGGACTGCTGCGGAGTGCATGCATGAGGACTTCCTTTCGGGTGGAGCGCGACAGCATGGGCGAGATCAAGGTGCCTGCCGATGCGCTGTGGGGGGCGCAGACCCAGCGCGCGGTGCAGAACTTCCCCGTAAGCGGCCTCGCCATGCCGCGGCCTTTCATCGGCGCACTCGGCCTGGTGAAACAGGCTGCGGCACGCGCCAACAGGGAGCTCAAGCTCCTCGAGCCTAAGGTAGCGCAGGCAGTCGAGGAGGCCGCGGCGGAGGTGGCGGCCGGGGTGCACGATGAGCAGTTCCCCATCGACGTCTTTCAGACCGGCTCGGGAACGAGCAGCAACATGAATGCGAACGAGGTCATCGCGGCGCTGGCGACCCGGCGGCTCGGCAGCGCGGTGCATCCCAATGACCATGTCAACATGTGCCAGAGCAGCAACGATGTGATTCCGACCGCCATCCATGTGAGCGCCGCGCTCACGGTGCGCCGCGAACTCACCCCGGCGCTCGAGCACCTGGCCGAGGTGTTGCGCGCCAGGGAGGGCGAACTCGCCGGCGTCGTCAAGACCGGCCGCACGCACCTGATGGACGCCATGCCGGTGACGCTGGCACAGGAGTTGTCGGGCTGGCGCACCCAGATCGAGAGCGGCGTGGCACGGCTGAAGGCCGTGGAGCCGCGCCTGCTGGCGCTGGCGCAGGGCGGCACGGCCGTCGGCACCGGCATCAACGCGCATGCGGAGTTTGGCAGGCGATTCTGCCGGCACCTCGCCGCGCTCACCGGCGTTGAGTTCGCGCCGGCGCGCAACTACTTCGAAGCGCTGTCGACGCAGGACACGGCGGTGGAGCTGTCCGGACAGTTGAAGGTGATCGCCGTGAGTCTCATGAAGATCGCCAACGACCTGCGCTGGATGAACAGCGGACCGCTCGCGGGACTCGCCGAGATTGCACTGCCGGCCCTGCAACCGGGCAGCAGCATCATGCCCGGCAAGGTCAATCCGGTAATCCCGGAGGCCGCCACCATGGTGGCCGCGCAGGTGATCGGAAACGATGCCACCATCACCGTCGCGGGGCAGTCGGGTAACTTCCAGCTGAACGTCATGCTGCCGGTGATCGCGCACAATCTCCTGCAGAGCATCCAGCTGCTGGCAAACGCGGCGCGGCTGCTGGCCGACAGCGCCGTCGCGGGTTTCAAGGTGAACGAGGCGCGGCTCGCCGAGGCGCTCGAGCGCAATCCCATTCTGGTGACCGCGCTGAATCCCGTGATCGGCTACGAAAAGGGCGCAGCCATTGCCAAGCAGGCGTACGCGGAAGGGCGGCCGATCCGTGAGGTCGCGGCGCAGCTGACCGATTTGCCGCGCGAGCAATTGGCGCGGCTCCTGGATCCGGCAGAGCTCACCCGCGGCGGGATCAAGGGTGGCACCAGCGGCGGGGGCTGAGTTGGCAGGTGCGGCAGCGAGCCGCGACTGGGCGCAGATCATCCGCGCGCGACTCGCCGGCTCCACGCCCCGACACGAGGTGTCGGAATGGCTGGTACCCGGCCTGTTTGAACCCATTGATGAGTCGCAGCGGCGCTTCCTTCCGCAAGACCCGCTGCCGGCCGCGGTGCTCATGCCGCTGGTCGAACGGCGCGAGCTCACGGTGCTCTTCACGCAACGCGCGACCCAGTTGCGCAATCACGCCGGCCAGATCAGTTTTCCGGGCGGGCGCATCGAGAGCGCGGACGGCAGCCCGGGCGCGGCGGCACTGCGCGAAGCGCGTGAGGAGATCGGTCTCGCCGAGCGCTTCGTGTCGGTAATCGGTTACCTGCCCGACCACCTCGTGAACACCGGCTTTCGCGTCACGCCGGTGGTGGCCTTCGTGCAGCCGGACTTCGAGCTGCAGCTCGCCGCCCAGGAGGTTCAGGACACCTTCGAGGTGCCGCTCGGTTACCTGTTCGATCCTGCCAATCACCACCGGCACCGCCGCCGCGCCACCGGCAGCGACGAGGAGGTGGAGTTTTTCGACATCCCCTTCGGCGACCGCAATATCTGGGGCGCCACCGCCGGGATGCTCCTCACCCTCTATCGGCTGTGTGTCGGACCTAGTGCCGATGAGTGACGCCGAACGCGCCTTGAGCGCGCTGCTCGCGCTGATGGCGCGCCTGCGCGATCCGCAGCGGGGCTGTCCGTGGGACCGCGAACAGACCTTCAGCAGCATCGCCCCTTACACCATCGAGGAGGCCTACGAAGTCGCCGACGCCATCGAGCGTGGCGAGCACCAACAGCTGCGCGATGAACTCGGTGATCTGCTGTTTCAGGTGGTGTTTCACGCGCGCATGGCCGAGGAGCGCGGTTGGTTCGACTTCGCCGCGGTCGCCAGCGCGATTCACGACAAGCTCGTGCGCCGCCATCCGCACGTGTTCGCGGGCGCCTCGCCCACGCCGGAGGAACTGGTGCGCGTGTGGGAGGAACAGAAGGCGCAGGAGCGCGCCGAGTGGGCCCGGGGCAGACCAGCCGCGGAGGCCACCGTGTTGGCCGGCGTCCCCCGGGCGCTGCCGGCGCTGGTGCGCGCGGCGAAGCTCGGTCGCCGGGCGGCACGCGTGGGCTTTGACTGGCCGGATGCGCAACAGGTGCGGGCCAAGGTCCTGGAGGAACTGCACGAGATGGACGCCGCGCTCGCCGCCGCAAGCGGCGCCGGCGAGGCGGGCAGCGAGGCAGGAGCGGTCGCCGAGGAGCTCGGGGATCTGCTGTTTTCCATCGTGAACTGGAGCCGGCACCTGAAGCTCGACGCGGAACAGGCGCTGCGGGCGGCGAATGCCAAGTTCGAACGGCGCTTTGCGCGCATGGAGTCACTCGCCCGCGCACGCGGCCTCGATCTCAAAGGCCTGTCAGCGGCCGAGTGGGATGCGTTGTGGCGCGAAGCAAAACTGAACCGCACCTGAACATAACAGGCGGGGGCTGAAAGTCGCAGCTCAACACACGAATGCGCTACGCTTGCTCGCACTCATGAACGCGTGGCGCGCTGCTCTGCTCTTCTTATGGCTGCCCGTGCTGGGCGCGGCGCTTCCCACCGCACCGGCCGCGGCTGGGGAACCGGCCGGCCGTGCGGTAGTGGCGAGCGCGACGGTGTCGATGGACCAGGCCGTCAAGATGGTTGAACAGCGCTATCGTGCGCGCGTGGTGAAAGCCGAGACGCACAAGGACAATGGCCGCACCGTCTACGTGTTGAAGCTGCTCGACGACTCCGGCAAGGTCTGGACGGTGCGCGTGGATGCCTCCGACGGGTCGGTTCAGTAAATGCGCGTACTGGTGGTGGAAGACGAAGCGGCACTGCGCGACTCGCTGAAAGAGCGGCTCGGCGAAGCCGGCTTCACCGTGGATGTGGCGCGTGACGGCGACGAGGGCCTGTTCGCCGGGCTGGAGTATCCCCTCGACGTCGCCATCGTCGACCTCGGACTGCCGAACCTTCCCGGCCTCGAGGTAGTCCGCCGGCTACGTGCGGCACGCAAGACGTACCCGATCCTGATCCTCACGGCGCGTGACAACTGGCAGGACAAGGTCGAGGGGCTGCAGGCGGGTGCGGATGACTACGTCGCCAAGCCGTTTCACTTCGAGGAAGTGCTGGCGCGGCTGCAGGCGCTGCTGCGCCGGGCGGGCGGCTGGGCGAGCCCGCAGCTCAATTGCGGACCGGTCATGCTGGACACCCGCGCGCAAACGGTGGCGGTGAGCGGTGCACCGGTGGAGCTCACCACCTTCGAGTACCGCATCCTCGAGCACCTCATGCTGCGCGCCGGGGATGTGATCTCGAAGGGCGAATTGACCGAGCGTCTGTACGATCAGGACTTCGAGCGCGACAGCAACGTCATCGAGGTGCTGGTCGGGCGCCTGCGTCGCAAGCTCGACCCGCAGGACCAGTTACATCCCATCGAGACGCTGCGCGGCCGCGGCTATCGCTTCGCGCTGCCGCGCGATACCGCCACGTGAGCGGGCGGCACCGCTCTCCATAGCACCGTGCACTCGCTCAGTCGGCGGCTGCTGGTTTCGGTCTCCGTCCCGCTCGCGCTGTTCTTCGGCGTGATGATGCTGGTGCTGGACACCGGGTTTCGGGCGCTCTCGGAGCGCTCGCTGCAGGAACTGCTCGACTCGCAGATGGTGTCGCTGATCGCGGCCGCCGACCCGCAGCCGGACGGCAGTTACGCCCCGACCCCGCAGGAGCTCGATCCACGACTGCGGACGCCGCGCTCGGGACTGTACGCGCAGATCCGCTCGCAGCACCACCTGTGGCGCTCGCCCTCGACCGCGGGTCGTTCCAGCGATTTCGGTGCGCTGCTCGTGCCCGGACAGCGCAGCAACCTTACCTACACGACTTTCGGCCATGACCGCGTGGCGATCGAGAGCCGCGCCATCCAGTTCGCGGATGACCCCACTGGCAAGCGCACGCTCACCTTCAGTGTTGCGGTCAGCTTGAGCCCCTATGAGGAGGAGCTGTGGCGCTTCCGCCGGGAGCTGATCGGGTGGTTCATCGGTCTGATGCTGGTGCTGCTGGTGACACTCGCGGCGCTGCTGCGCTGGGTACTCGGACCGGTGCGGCGCCTGGAGCGGGAGATTCACGAAGTAGAGGAGGGGCGCTCCGAGACGCTCGGCGCCGGGTACCCGCGCGAGCTGTCCGGGGTGGCGACCAACCTCAACGCGCTGCTGGTCGGGGAGCGCAAACGCGTCGCCCGCTACCGCGACACGCTCGGGAATCTGGCGCACAGCCTGAAGACACCGCTCGCCGTCATGCGTGCGAGTCTGTCCGGCAGCGCGCCCGCCGGCCCGGTGGGGGCGGAGATCGACCGCATGACCGGCATCATCGAGCACCAGTTGAAGCGGGCCGCCGCATCCGGCGGCGCACTGCTCGGGCAGGCACCGGTGGAGGTCGCGCAAGTGGCGGCCGAACTGCGCAGCACGCTGCTGAAGGTGTACGCGGGCAAGGATCTGTCGCTCGAGCTCGCGGTCGCGCCCGCAACATTGTTCGTCGGTGATCGCGGCGACCTCACGGAGCTCATCGGGAACCTGCTCGATAACGCCTGCAAGTGGTGCCGCAGCCGGGTGCGCCTCACGGCGGGCAGTGTCGAGAGCGCAGGTCCGCGCGAGCGCCTCAACCTGGTCGTAGAGGACGACGGAGCGGGTATTTCCGCGGCCGACCGCGCTCGCGTGCTCGAGCGCGGCGTGCGTGCGGATCAGAACGTGCCGGGCCATGGGTTGGGCCTCGCCATGGTGCACGATACCGTGGACCTGTACGGCGGGCAGCTCTCGATCGACTCATCCCCGCTCGGTGGCGCGCGCTTCTCGTTGCGGCTGCCGGGACGCTGACGGCGCGCCGCTAGGGTGCGACCTTGAACTCGATCCCCTGCGCGAGCGGCAGCTCACGGCTCCAGTTCACGGTATTGGTCTGGCGGCGCATGTACGCCTTCCAGGCATCGGAGCCGGACTCGCGGCCGCCGCCGGTATCCTTTTCGCCACCGAAGGCGCCGCCGATTTCGGCGCCCGAGGTGCCGAGATTGACGTTGGCGATACCGCAGTCGCTGCCGGCGGCCGACAGAAACGCTTCCGCGTTCTGCAGTCGATCGGTGAACAGCGCCGAGGACAGGCCGTGGGCGGAGGCGTTCTGCGCGGCGATCGCTTCAGCGAGCGACTCGACCGGAATCAGGTACAGAATGGGTGCGAAGGTTTCGGTCTGCACGATCGGCCAGTCGTTGCGGGCGCGAATGATCGCAGGCTCTACGAAGTTGCCGGGGCGCTTGAGCGTGTTGCCACCGTAGAGCAGTTCGCCGCCGGCGTTGCGTGCGCTGACGATGGCGGCCTGGTAGCGCTCGACGGCGTGCGCATCGATCAGCGGGCCCATGAGCGTCTCGCCCTCCAGCGGATCCCCGATGCACACCTGCCGGTAAGCATGGATCAGGCGCCGTTCCAGGTCCGCGGCGATCGCCTGGTGAGCGAACACACGCCGCGTGCTGGTGCAGCGCTGGCCGGCGGTGCCGACGGCGCCAAACACGATCGCCGGTACCGCAAGATCCAGGTTGGCCGTCTCATCGACAATGACGGCGTTGTTGCCACCGAGCTCGAGCAGGCTCTTGCCGAGACGCGCGGCGACGCGTTCGCCGACCTTGCGGCCGATCTCGGTCGAACCGGTGAAGGAGATGAGCGCCACGCGCCGGTCCGCCACGAAGCGCGTCGCAAGCTCCGTGCCGGACTCCACGAACAGCTGGAAGATCGGCGGCAGGTGGTTGGCTTCGACCACGCTGTTGCACAGCCGCTGCACCGCCAGCGCAGTCAGTGGTGTCTTGTGGGAGGGCTTCCAGACGCAGGCGTTGCCGCAGACGGCGCCGAGAAACGCGTTCCAGGACCACACCGCGACCGGAAAGTTGAAGGCCGAGATGATGCCCACGACGCCGAGCGGATGCCATTGCTCGGACATGCGATGCCGGGGTCGCTCGGAGTGCATCGTGAGGCCGTAGAGCATGCGCGACTGGCCGACCGCGAAATCGGCGATGTCGATCATCTCCTGAACCTCGCCCAGACCCTCGGCGAGGATCTTGCCGTTCTCGAGCGACACCAGCGTGCCCAGGTCGCTCTTGTGCCGTCGCAACTGCTCGCCGAGCAGGCGCACCGCTTCGCCGCGCTTGGGTGCCGGCACGTCGCGCCAGGCGGCCGCAGCCTCGACCGACGAGCTCAGCACGTGGTCGTAGTCAGCCAGGCTGGCGGGCCGCACCTGCGCGAGCAGCGTCCCATCCGAAGGGTTGCGCACGTTCAGGAGCGCGGCGTCCGTGGCGTCTGACCAGCCGTGCGATCCGGACCAGGCGCCGGGATTGACGGCGCCCAATCCCAAGCGCTTCAGGAGCGCATCGATGTCCACGCTGCTCATCCGTTCGCGGCCTGCTGGCGGCGCTGGTGGCCGGCTTTACCCGACACGACGACCTCGCCGGAAACGTGCTTGGTGCCGCCCGGCGCGTAGTAGCGGCCGAAGCGGTTCGCGAGAATATCCGTCAGCCGGAACTGCTCCTGCGCCACGAAGCCACTGTACCTGCCCTGGTGCTCGAGCACGAGGTCCACGACCGCGGTGAGTCCGGCGGCGGTGGTGACCTGAATCGCCGACCACAGCCGCCCGGCGATGACCTGCGGATAGATCTTGTTGACGTAGTTTTCCTCCCGCAGCTGTCCGTCCTGCGTGCCGGTGACCGCCGCATACACGATCACCACGTCCTGCAGGGTCTGCGGCACGGCGTTCTCCAGGATACGCTTGAGCGTGCCGCGGTCGTGATTGAGCTTCAGGTCGTTCATGAGCAGGCGCATCTGCTGGCAGTGACCGGGATAACGCATGGTCTTGTAGTTCATCGATTCGATGTGCGCGCCGTGCGTTTCGGCCAGCGACCCGAGGCCCCCCGAGGTGTTGAACGCCTCATACAGCGTGCCGTCGATTTCGATTTCCTCGAGTCCCTCGAGAGGCGCAACCTCGAGCAGCCGCCCGTCGCTGACCGCCTGGCAGGGATTGCCGTACTCATTAATGAGTCCCTCGGTGGACCAGGTGAGCGAGTACTTGAGGACGTTGTTTGGGTGCTGGGGCAGGGCGCCGACGCGCAGCTTCACGGCGCGCAACGCGTCAAAGTGCGTGATCAGCTCGGCAGCGGCGATGCTGATGAACCCGGGAGCGAGACCACATTGCGGCACGAATGCCTGGCCAGCCCCCGCGGCGAGGGTGCGTACGGAGCGCGTGACGTCCACATCTTCTGTCAGGTCGAAGTAGTGGCTGCGCGCTTTGCGGGCGGCGGCGGCGACCCCGAGGTTGCAGTAGTACGGCAGGCTCGAAATGACGGCATCGACCGGGTGCGCGGCGAGATGCCGGGCCAGCGCCACCGCATTGGTCGCATCGAGCGTGAAGGCGAGGATGTTGCCCGTGTCGTGGGCGCGCACCACCGCCTCCGCCGCAGTCCCGTCGATATCGCCCAGTTGAACCTTGTAACTGCCCGATTCGGCAAGCAATCCGGAAATCAATGCGCCGATCTTGCCGGCGCCCAGAATCAGTACGCGGTGCATAGAAGCCCTTTGGAAAAGGGGCGCATTCTGCCCGCGAAGCGCCCGCAGCGCCAGCTGCGCGGTACAGGGCCGCAGAGGGCCCACCCCGGCGCCCGGACCCTTACGGAAAGCGTGCTAGAATCAATAACATGCGATCGCCCGAAACCACCTCCTGGCACAGCGCCAGCTGGCAGACACGGCCGGCTCAGCAACAGCCGGTTTATGCCGATCCGCGCGCGCTCGAGCGGATCGTGGCGCACATCTCCCGGCTGCCGCCGATTGTCGTCTCCTGGGAGATCGACGCTCTGCGGGCGCGCCTGGCCGCCGCCCAGCGCGGCGAAGCCTTTCTGCTGCAGGGGGGTGACTGTGCGGAGGTGTTTGCCGATTGTGAATCGGACACCATCGCCAAGAAGCTCAAGATCCTGCTGCAGATGAGTCTCGTGCTGCTGCACGGCCTTAAGAAACCCATCATCCGCGTGGGGCGCATGGCCGGTCAGTACGCCAAGCCCCGCTCGGCGGACACCGAGACACGGGCCGGGGTCACGCTGCCGAGCTATCGCGGTGACCTGGTCAATCGTCCGGACTTTACCCCTGAGGGGCGTGCGGCGGATCCGGAGCTGCTGCTGCGCGGTTATGAGCGCGCGGCGCTGACACTGAACTTCGTGCGTGCGCTGGTCGAGGGCGGTTTCGCGGATCTGCACCACCCGGAGTACTGGGATCTGGGTTTCGTGCACCAGGCGCCGCTCAAGGACGCCTATCAGCGTATCGTGAACTCCATCGGCGACGCGCTGGATTTTTTCGAGGGCATCAGCGGCCGCCAGGTTCACGAGGCCACGCTGGTGGACTTCTATGCGAGTCACGAGGGCCTGCACCTGCACTACGAGCAGGCGCAGACTCGTTTCAACACCCGCCAGAACCGCTGGTACAACCTCTCGACGCACCTGCCGTGGATCGGCATGCGCACCGCGGGGCTCGAAGGCGCGCACGTCGAGTACTTCCGCGGCATCTCGAACCCCATCGCCGTCAAGGTCGCATCCGCCATGGACGCGGCGTGGCTGCAGGGCCTGGTGACGACCCTCAACCCGCAGAATCAGCCCGGCCGGCTCACGTTCATACACCGCTTCGGCGCCAAGGAGGTGGCGGCCGCGCTGCCGAAGGCCATCGAAGCGGTCCGCCAGACCGGACAGACGGTGCTGTGGGTGTGCGATCCCATGCACGGCAACACCGAGACGACCACCGGCGGGATCAAGACACGCCGGTTCGAGAACATCCTCAAGGAGCTGGAGCTGGCGTTCCGCATCCACGGCGAGCTGGGATCCTATCTGGGCGGCGTGCACATCGAGCTCACCGGGGACGACGTGACCGAGTGCACCGGGGGTGCGCGCGGGCTGACGGACCAGGACCTGCAGCGGGCCTATCGTTCGACCGTGGACCCGCGCCTGAACCACGAGCAGGCCCTCGAGCTTGCGATGCTGATCGCCGAGCGCAGTCAGAGCCGCCGCGCCGACAAGCGTACCGGGACCGTGTCTCCCTAAGAGCATTGCAGCGCATCAGTCCCGACCCGGCCGCGTACGATCCAGACTGCAGGCGCTGCCCGCGACTCGCGAGGTTCCTCGCGCAAACGCGCGCCGCTCATCCCGATTACTGGGCGCGACCCGTGCCCTCTTTCGGCGCGCCGGAGCCGCGCATTCTCATCGTAGGTCTCGCGCCCGGCATGCATGGCGCCAACCGTACCGGCCGGCCGTTCACCGGAGATCATGCGGGCATCCTGCTATACCAGACACTCTATGAGGCGGGGCTTGCAAGCCGCCCGCTGTCCGCATCGGTCGACGACGGACTCACGCTGCTGAACGCGCGCATCGCCAATGCGGTCAAATGCGTGCCACCCCAGAACAAGCCACTGCCGCAGGAGATCCGCTGCTGCAACGCGTACCTTGGCGGTGAGCTGCGGCAGTTGTCCGCCGTGCGCGTGTACCTGGCGCTGGGGCGCGTGGCGCACGATGCGGTCCTCATGGCGCGCGGGCTCACGCGTGGGCGTTACTTGTTTGCACACGGACGCGAACACATACTGGATGAAGCGCAATGCATGCTCGATTCGTATCATTGCAGCCGCTACAACACCTCGACCCGCCGGCTCACGCCGGCGATGTTCAGAACGGTAATGGCGCGCGCCTGCGAGCTCGCCGACCTGGCGGTTCCCGCGGGGCTGCAGGTTCCCTGAAGCTACGACCGACCGTGTTCGACCCCAGGGAATACATCGCCTCGCTCCCCAAGCGTCCGGGCGTGTACCGCATGTTCGGTGCCGGGCAGGAGCTGCTGTACGTCGGCAAGGCGCGCAGCCTCCGGGACCGCGTCGGGACCTACTTTGCCGCCGGCAACGTCAATCCCAAGGTGCAGGCGCTGGTGCAGCAGATCACCGCAATCGAAGTCACGGTGACCAACTCCGAGACCGAGGCGCTGCTGCTCGAGTACAACCTCATCAAGGCGCACAAACCGCGCTTCAACGTGGTACTGCGCGACGACAAGAGCTTCCCCTATATTCAGCTTTGTGTGGAGCACGAGTTTCCGCGGCTGCTGTTCTACCGCGGCGCGCGCAGCGCCCCCGGCCGTTACTTCGGTCCCTTCCCCAATGCGGGCGCGGTGCGCGACACGCTCAACCAGCTGCAGAAGCTGTTTCGCATCCGCAATTGCCGCGACAGTTTTTTCGCCAACCGCAGCCGGCCGTGCCTGCAGCACCAGATCGGCCGCTGCTCGGCGCCGTGCGTTGGTCTCATCACGCGCGAGGCTTACGCCGAGGACATGGCCGCGGCGGTCAAGGTGCTCGAGGGCCGCAGCGATGAAGTGAATGCCGAGCTGCAGGCACGGATGGAGGAGGCGGGCGCCAGCCTGCAGTTCGAGCGCGCGGCCCAGATCCGCGATCAGCTCGCGGCGCTCAAGCGCATCCAGGCGCAGCAGGTGGTGACCGCGGAAGGGCATCGCGACGTGGACGTGTTCGCGATCGTCGGGGAGGCAGGCGAGTACGCGGTGAGCGTCATGCTGGTGCGCGGGGGCCGCAATCTCGGCACCACCAGCTACTTCCCGCGCGCAGCGCTGGCCGAGCCGCACGAGGCGCTCGCCTCTTTCGTCATGCAGTACTACGCGAGCGCCGAGGCTCCCGCGGAGGTGCTGCTCGGCAGCCGCCTGGAAGAGGCGGCATCCCTGGCGGAGGTGCTCAGCAGCCGCACCGGGCGTGCGGTGGAAGTGAGGCATCCCATGCGTGGCCTGGCCGTACGATGGGTGGAGCTCACCCAGGAGAACGCGGCGCAGGCGTTGCGCATGCGCTTTGCGCAGCGCCAGGGCATGGAGGAAATGCTGCTGGACCTGTCTGAGCAGCTCGACTTGCCCGAGCCGCCGGCGCGCATGGAGTGCTTCGATATCAGCCACACCGGCGGCGAGGGCACGGTGGCGTCGTGCGTCGTGTTCGGTCCGGAGGGTCCGCTCAAGAAAGAGTACCGGCGCTTCAACATCACCGGCGTCAGCCCGGGGGATGACTACGCGGCGCTGCGGCAGGCGCTGGAACGCCGCTACAAACACGTGCGCCAGGGCGAAGTGCCCCCGCCCGACCTGCTGCTGATCGATGGCGGCGTGGGTCAGATCAGCCAGGTGCACGCGGTGCTCGCGGAACTGGGCTATGGCGACCTGACCCTGGTCGGGGTGGCCAAGGGTCCCGACCGCAGGCCCGGACAGGAGCGGCTGTTCGTCTACGGCGTGACAGCGCCGGTGACGCCCGAGGCCCATTCGCCGGCCGCGCGCCTCATTCAGAGAATCCGCGACGAAGCCCATCGGTTCGCCATCACCGGTCATCGCCGCAGGCGCGCGCGCCGTTATAACGAGTCGGTGCTGGAAGTCATTCCGGGACTGGGGCCGGCGAAGCGGCGCGCGCTTCTCAAGCACTTTGGCGGCCTGCAAGGGGTCATGCGCGCCGGTGTGGCGGACCTCACGCAGGTGGCGGGAATCGGCGCGACGCTGGCGCGAAGTCTTTATGATCACCTGCACCCGGGCTCTTGAGAAGCAGCTGATGCCGTGGAACCTGCCCAACACGCTCACCTGGGCGCGCATCGCCGCGATCCCGCTCATCGTGCTGCTGTTCTGCATGCGGGGCCGGTACCCGTGGGCGGATCCGGCGGCGGGCCTGTTGTTCGCGATCGCCGGGATTACCGATTCGCTCGACGGCTATTTCGCGCGACGGCTCGGGCAGATTTCCCGCCTGGGCGCATTTCTCGACCCGGTGGCGGACAAGCTGATCGTGGCCGTCGCGCTGGTGTTAATCGTGAGCGCGGATCCGCGGCCCCTGATCGTGCTCACCGCTGCGATCATCATCGGCCGCGAGATCACCATTTCGGCGCTGCGCGAATGGATGGCGGAGATCGGCGCACGGCGCAAAGTCGCGGTCTCGCAGCTCGGCAAGTACAAGACCATCCTGCAGATCATCGGTCTGTCGCTGATGTTGTACCGGTGGCAGTTGTTCGGACTGCGGACCTACCAGCTCGGTGTGGTGCTCACGGTGATCGCGGCCGCGGCGACGCTCGTTTCCATGGTGGCGTATCTGCGCATGGCGTGGCCTGAGCTTAAACGCTAGGTATATCTCGTAAGATACTATATTTTCACAAGTTATTTATTCTAGTTTTTGACCGAAGGTGAGCCCCGGAGCGCCGCGAGGCTCGCCTTGACTTCCAAAGGGGTGTACATAGAATTCGCGGCTTCTGATTTCGCGGATGCGGGAATAGCTCAGTTGGTAGAGCACGACCTTGCCAAGGTCGGGGTCGCGAGTTCGAGTCTCGTTTCCCGCTCCAATCTTCGCGCCGATTTATCAGCCACTTGTCGGCACAGCTAGGCGTTGTCGAGAACGCCTTGGTAAACAAAGTCCCGCAGGTCTGGCCCAAGGGCACGGCCGGGACTCCCGCGCGAGCTGTGCTGTACGCCCTTTTCCTGGTTGCCGCCGCGACCGCCCGGGGCGAGACCGATGCGAGCTTCCGCTTGAGCGCCGGGCTTGAGGATTTGCCCGCCTATTTTCCGGCTTATCTCGCCAACGGTTACGTCTCGACCCTGAGTGCGCCGCGGGGTACCGAGGCCACGCGGGCCTATCTGGTGGCGTTCATGGACTACGCTGCGGGAGATATCTCGCGCCCGGCGGCCGTACCCGGGTGGACCGAGATCGACTTCAGCTCGAGTCCAGCTGGGCCGGGTCAGGCATGGCTCAACAAAGCCCCTTTGAACGAAGGCCGCTTCAGGGACTACCGTCAGACCCTCGACCTGCGCGACGCCACCTTGACGACGAGCTATCGCTACCTCGACCGCGGTCGCGAAACCGCCATCGAGGTCACCACGCTGGTCAGTCAGGCCTCGCCGCACCTGGCGGCGAGTCGCTTCAAGATCACGCCCGAGTACGACGGCGTGGTGCAGTTGTCGTTTGCGCTGACGCTGTGGGCGCCCCCGGCTCCGCGCTTTGCGCTCGCGC
The DNA here is from genome assembly GCA_041485725.1 of Steroidobacteraceae bacterium. Classification (GTDB taxonomy): domain Bacteria; phylum Pseudomonadota; class Gammaproteobacteria; order Steroidobacterales; family Steroidobacteraceae; genus 13-2-20CM-66-19. Next base: position 5,721 of record JBGPKC010000019.1, on the reverse strand, counting down.
AGATGAGCGGGCCAGAGATGGAGGCGGCCATCGCGGCGAACGGGTTGTCGCTCGAGCCGCGAGCCCCGGCCACGCCCGACCGCGAGGCGGTCTGGTATCCCGGCTACACGGCCGTGCGCGCGAGCGATGGCGATAGTGGCTCGCTGTCACTGTGGCTCGACGGCGAGGCCGAGCAGGGCCTGCCCATGGCGGTGGCGGCTGCGGTGGCCCTCCCGGAGGCGGGGCGTGCGGGATCGGTAACAATTGACCACGACCGCTACCGGCTCGCCCTTCATGTCAGCATGGATGTCGAGCGGGGCCGGACGTACGTCTTCACCAAATTCGTCGCCATGTCGCGCACCGGATGGGGTGGCAACGCTGCGGATGATCTGGTTGTGGCCAAAGATGCCCGGAGCCGGGGGTTCGATCACCTGTTGAGCGAACATCGCGCGGCGTGGGACGTGCTCTGGCAGCCGGACATCCTGATCGAGGGTGATCCGACGGCTCAGCAGGCTGTCCATTCAGAGCTGTACTACCTGTTGGCGAGCTCGACGGCCGGAACTGCGTGGCCGCCAGGCCCCTGCGGGCTCACAACCTGTTATGCCAATCACGCATTCTGGGATAGCGACACCTGGGTATTCCCGGCGTTGCTCCTGCTGCATCCCGAGCGCGCAAAACCCATGGTCGCGTTCCGTGAGCGCACCCTCGAAGCGGCACGGCAACGGGCGCGGCAGCGCGGCTTCGAAGGAGCCATGTACCCCTGGGAATCAGACCCCGAGAACGGCAGCGAACAGACTCCGCACTCTGCCTACGTCCTGGGAGAAACTGAGATTCACGTGAACGCGGACGTCGCGATCGCGCAGTGGCAATACTATCTGGCCACACACGATCGCGATTGGCTGCGAGCGCACGGCTGGCCGGTGATCCGCGAGGTCGCGCGCTTCTGGGCCAGCCGCGCCACGTATGACCCGCGTGCGCATCGCTACGAGATCGCGCATGTCAATTCGGTTGCCGAGTCGAACACGGACATCCCGAACGACACATTCACGAATGCCTCGGCCGCCAAGGCCCTCAATATCGCCACCGCCGTCGCAAAGCTGCTGGGCGAACGGCCCGATCCACTCTGGAGCCGCATCGCCACACTGCTGTACATCCCGCTCGCCCCAGGCGGCCAGCATCATCTGGCCTTCGACCCCGCCGTAGTCGGCCGAAGCGACGAGGACTTTGGAGGCGGCCCGATCGCGCTGTTGTTCCTGCCCTCGCTGGATCTCGCTATGGGGGCGGAGCTGCGACGCAATGATTACGAATACGCCATTCGCCCCAGTTCCATCGCGCGTGTCGCCGCGGCCAGCATGAGCATTGCGCCGCGGTCGATCGCCGCGGACACGATCGGTAGTGGGGTCGATGCCGCGGCCTGGTTCGCTACCAATTTCACCGGCGGCACGCTCAAGCCGCCGTTCAACGTGCGCACGGAAACGGCCCGCAATAATACCGGGTACTTCCTTACCGGCTCCGCGGGATACCTGCAAAGCCTGATCTACGGATTCAGCGGTCTGCGCATTCGTGAGCAGGGGCTCATCGAAGCGTATGCACCCGTTCTTCCCTCGAGCTGGAAGTCGCTGACGTTGCGCAACCTGACTTTCCGCGGCCAGCGCATGGATATCCGCATCGAGCGCGATGCCGCCGGCGTGGCGCGGCTGACGCGCCACGCACATTGACGCAACTGACGCATTGCGAGTCGTAAGCGGCGTTTCATTGCGATGCGCGCGGTTCGCCAGCGAAAACCGTCGACGCGCGGCGCGTGAGGCGGAGTTTTCGGCCTCCCGCCAATATATGTTCAACCAAGATTAGACGTGCACTGACAGGCGTTGCGTTTAGTGGTGCGCTATGCTGATCTGCCGAAGACGGATACTGGAAACACTCCGAAAGTCGGGCTCGTTGGGAACGCGTCAGGATTAGGGGGAAGCGCTATGGATTGCGCCGTCAAGGAAATTGCGCCTCAGGTCTGGCGCGTCGACATTGCAGGTGCCGTCCGCATCATTCGATACCGGCCTGGCAGCATGACGTTCGCGCCGTGGGACATTTGCACTGCAGAAGGCCGCAGGCTCTGGGCATCCACTTCACTTGAGTCCGCTTTCCGGTGGATTGAGGCACGTACTGGCCATCCGGTGGAAGCATTCCTGGCGGAGGGGTTGCTTGAGGAGACCGCGCCGAACAGATCGCTTGAGACTCCGAAGGCCTCAGAAAGCATCGCCAAGCATGACGAGCCAGGGACGGATATCGCCAACTATTCGGGGGCCCGAAGTTAGCCAGATCGTCTTCACGGTTCGACACGCACGAGCGGCGCATTATCCGTCATCGCGCCGATGGCCGCCGCGTGCGCGCATCCGTGACGCTGCAGGATTCTCATGACATCGGCAACCACATCGTGCGCGCACGCGATCAGCAGTCCGCCGGAGGTCTGCGGATCGCACAGCAGCGCCTGATGCGCGCCCTCGAGCTGCGGTGCTAGCCGTACTTCAGCCGCATACGAGCCCCAGTTACGTGTCGAAGCGCCGGTGACACAGCCGGCTGCGGCCATCGAAAGCACATTATCCAGCAGGGGCACGTGCCTCATGTTCACTCGCGCGCCGAGCCGCGCGCCCCGGCACATCTCGAGCAGATGCCCGAGCAGACCAAAGCCGGTGACGTCGGTCATCGAGTGCACCCCGGCAAGCTCAGCGAGCTCGGGGCCGGCACGATTGAGGCGGGTAGTGGTATCGATCATCGCCCGATAGTCGGCGGCGGGGAGCTGTCCCTTCTTGAGTGCCGCGGACAGGATGCCGACGCCGAGCGGCTTGCCGAGGATCAGCGCATCCCCGGCCTGCGCCTGTGAATTGCGCTTCAGGTACCGCGGGTGAACGAGCCCGATGGCCGCGAGCCCGTAGATGGGCTCCACGGAGTCAATGCTGTGACCGCCCGCGATGGGGATGCCGGCTTCGGCACAGATCGCCTCACCGCCACGCAGGATCTCGCGGATGACCTGCGGCGGCAGCACCTTGATCGGCACGGCGAGCAGCGCAAGCGCCAGGATCGGCGTACCACCCATCGCGTACACGTCGGACAGCGCGTTGGCGGCCGCGATGCGTCCGAAATCGAACGGGTCATCGACGATCGGCATGAAAAAATCGGTGGTCGCCACCAGCGCCTGGTGCTCGTTGAGCTGATAGACCGCGGCATCGTCGGCGGTCTCCATACCGACCAGGAGTTGCGCGAACGGCGCCGCCGGAGCCGAACCTTTCAGCAGATCAGCCAGCATGCCCGGTGCGATCTTGCAGCCGCAGCCACCGCCGTGGGACAGGGAGGTGAGGCGAGGTGTGGGAGCGGAGGAGATCACGCGGAAAATGGCGGAAGGCAGCAGGAGTCGAACCTACCAGGAAGCGCCTGGCGCCCCCTCCTGGGTTTGAAGCCCAGCCGCACCACCGGGTACGTGTGCCTTCCGCAGCTCATCTTGGGGCGCTCGTGCTCGACGATCGCCACGCGCTGTCGGGACGCAGGACGTGCGCATCGCGCACGCGCCGGGTGTAACCCACGCGATCGAAGAACTCCAGGATCTGGATGGCGCGCTTGCGGCCGAGTCCGAGGGTATCCCGAAAGCGCGCCGCATTGGCGCCGCCCTGTTCGCGCGTGGCCGCCCCGACGATCTCGGCGAGCTCCGCGATACGCTCGCGATCGTAGAACAGATCGCGCACCACCTGGTAAACCCCGCCCTGCGTGACCTGCTTGCGCAGCACCTCGCGCACACGATCTTCCGGCTCGTGCACGCGGGCTGCGAGGTCGCGCACCCAGGGGGGGTCAAAGCGTCCGGCGGCGATCAGCGGCTGGAGCTTGCGCGCAAGCGTCTGGTCGCTCTCGGAAAGGGTCACCGAGTGCTCCGGCAGATGCAGCCAGGCTCCGCCAAGAAGCAGCAGGCGCTCGCGCGCGAGCTCATCGACCAGGGCCCGCCAAAGCGCGGCCGGCATATCGGGGAGGGCGATGCGGCGCAGCCTCCCGACATCCGGCCCGGGTTCGTCGGGGACGTCCGCATGAAAGCGCCGCAAGGCGCTCATCGCGCCCTCGCGCAGTGCAAGCCACTGCGCCGCAAGCAGCACAAAGTGCTCGCCGCCGGCAGCTATGGTGAGCGCTGCGGATGGCAATGGCAGGCGCTCGGGAGGGCACCCGCTCAGGCGCGCCAGGTCGGAGATCTTCACGCCGAAGCGCGCCTGTTGCAGCAAAGGCGTGATGCCTTCCCCGGCGAGCATGCGCTCGAGCGCCGCGAGAAACCCCAGGCGCTCCACCGAACGTCGCCGGCGCGCCGGTGCAAAGGGGTCAAGTACGCCGCCGCCGCCGATCGTGTGCCGGCCTTGCGCATCGCGGACAATGAGACGGTCGCCGGGCATGGCGCAGATCGGCGTGTCGAATACCAGCTGCACGCGGCCGGTCTCGCCGGCCGATGGGACATCCGACTCCAGCGGCACCACGTGAGCAACCCGGTGCGTCGTGCCCAGATGCACGTGCAGCGGCGACCACGACTCGAGGTGCGCGCCGCTGTCTGCCAGCAGCTTTATGCGCACATCGATGCGCGTGCTCGGTGCAAGTGCGCGCGGATCGGCAAGCCAGTCGCCGCGCGAGATCGCGCTCTTTTCCACGCCGGCCAGGTTGAGTGCGCAGCGCTCACCGGCGCGTCCGGCATCGGCCGCACGATTCTGAGCGTGGATGCTCCGTACCCGCACCGATTGGCCCGCCGGCATCACGACTACCGTATCGCCCGTGCGAACCTGCCCCGAGAAGACCGTTCCCGTCACGACCGGGCCGCGACCTGCGAGCGTAAAGACGCGATCCACGGCCAGGCGAAACAGGCCCTGATCTGAGCGCACCCGCGTATGCGCCGCTATCTGGTGCAGGTGGTGACGAAGTGCGGTCGTGCCGGGATGCTCGGCAGCCGTTGCGTCGAGCGCAAAGAGCGGCGCCGCGTTCAGCGCCGTGGACCCGAGCAGCGCCTTCACCTGCGCGTCGACTTCGCCAAGGCGTCTGCGGTCGACGCGATCGATCTTGGTCAAGGCCACCGCGCCCTGCGACACGCCGAGCAGCTCCAGGATCGCAACATGCTCACGTGTCTGCGGCATTACGCCGTCGTCGGCGGCAACCACCAGCAGCGCGAAATCGATCCCGCACGCGCCCGCCACCATCGTATGCACCAGACGTTCATGGCCGGGCACGTCGATGAATCCGAGCACATCACCGTTGGCAAGCGGCGTGTAGGCGTAACCGAGCTCGATCGAGATGCCGCGCGCCTTCTCCTCCTTGAGGCGGTCGGTGTCCACACCGGTGAGCGCATGCACCAGGGTGGTCTTGCCGTGATCGATATGGCCGGCGGTGCCGATGATCATGGGCGCAGCCTGATGATCACGGACGCAGCGCACCGAGCTGCGTGTCAAACGCTGCCTCATCGCAGGCCTCGAGGCAGCGCAGATCGAGCCACAAGGTCTTCTCGGCCAGGCGGCTGATCACCGGCCGCGGCAGGGCGCGCAGCGCCGCATCGAGGCGCTCGAGACTGCCGCGCTTGCCCTTGAGGGCGCGGATAGCGAGCCCGTAGCTCGGCAACTGGTCGACGGGAAGCGCGCCACTGCCGATCTGACTGAACATCGGCGCGTCGGCAACCTGGTAACCCTCGCCGAGGGAACGTTGTAGCCGCGGCCGCAGTCGCGCGGCTTGCGCCTGCAG
>JBGPKC010000018.1:0-44988 GCA_041485725.1 Steroidobacteraceae bacterium | reverse complement strand
TGACGCTGCAGCTTGCGGGCTTGATACGAACGGCGCATGCGCGAGGCTTAGCGCGGCTCAGGCCGCCGCAGGCGCGGGCTGCCGCTCGGTGATCGCGTTCAGGAACTTGACCGACGCCATCTCCAGGCTGTCGATCAGCTCAGTGGTCCTGGTCTGCAGCCAGGCGTGGATGAACAGCAGCGGCACCGCCGTCATCAGGCCGAAGGCCGTGCAGTTCATCGCCACCGAGATGCTGGCCGACAGCAGGTTGGCCTTCTCGGCCGGATTGACCGTCGCCACCGCCGCGAACGCGGCGATCAGGCCCATCACCGTGCCCAGCAGCCCGAGCAGTGTCGCGAGATTGGCGAAGGTCGCGAGGTAGTGCGTGCGTTTTTCCAGCCGCGGCACCACCTCCATGAGGCTCTCCTCCATCGCCTTCTCGATGTCGTCGCGGCGGCGCGCGGACTGAATGCGCGCCAGGCCGTAGTTGAGAATGTGGCCGATGGCCGAGTCCGATTTGGCGGTCGCCTGCGCCACCTGGCGGAAATTGCCCTGCGACAGCAGCGGCACGATTTCATTCCACAGACCGCGGTTGCGCGCGGCCGTGAGCGACAGATAGATGTAACGTTCGATGGCGATCGCCAGGCCCACCACGAACACGATGGCGATGGGGTACATGAAATTCCCGCCGCCCTGAAAGAATCGCACGATCAAATTCCAGAGGTTCATCTACGGACTCCCGCTCAAGAGAGCGCCACACACGTACAAACACTGTGAAAACTGAATGACATAAACCCAAAAAGCTGCGACCCAGCTCTCATCCTGATACTGCGCCCCGGCATTTTCAGGGCTTGTCGCCCGAACCCTGCACCGCGCCCGCCTTGGGGACGGCCGGCTCGGGCTTCAGAGCGTCGTAATAACGGTTTTCCCGCTGGAAAACGTCGCGGTCCAGCGGCTGCAGCACGTCGTCCAGCAGGCTGTTCACGGGCTTGCCGACGAGATCCCCGAGATCGGAGCGCTTCCACGGCACTATGTACAGCACCTTGGGCAGCTCACGGTTGCCGGTGATGTCCGTCGGGTCCAGCTCGAGCCGGTCCGCGCCCTTGCGCGCGCTCGCCTTGGCGCCGGATGGCTCCTTGGGCGCGGCAACCGTCCCGACCGCCGCCGGCTTGCGCGCAGCGCCCGCCGCCTTGGCGTCCGGGGCGGCGCCCACAGTGGCGGCCGGCGTGGCCGCGGCCGGTGCGCTCTTGGTGGTATCCACGGCGGGCTCGAGCTGGTCCGGGCGCGGCAGGGCGCGCGCGGGCGCGGTCGGTGGCTCCTGGGCCAGTGCCACGCCGAGGGTCAGCGGACACAAGGCAATGAAAACCGACAGCACGGTCGGTGGCCTCGATCGGTATACGCACACTCGGTACATGTTCAACCTCCTGCTCTCGAGGCGCGGTGCCCGGCGCTCGCAACACTGTCGCCCGCCGTGGGTTGCGGCTCGGATTGCGGCGCGCCCGGCGCTGGCGCGGGTGCCGCGTCGCCCGGTTTGCCGTCCGCGGGCGCGCCAGGCGCCGGACGTTTCGGCGGCGGCATCCCCAGGCGCTGTCGCAACTCCGCAATCCAGCCGCTCACCGGTTTGTCCTCGCCGGTGAGCTGCCGGTACTGCTCGAAGGCGGTGAGCGCGCGGCCCGGGTCTCCAAGATAGAGATCCGACAGCACGCCGAGGTTCCGCCAGGCCGGTGCATAGCGCGGATCCGCCGCAATGGCCTGCTCGTATGAGGAGGCCGCGTCCTTGAACTGCCCGCGCATCCGCTGGGTGGCGCCGAGCTCGCTCCAGGCAACGGCGCTGCCGCGCTCGTGAGCGACCGCGCTCTTGAGGGTTTCCTCCGCCTGCTCGAGGTGACCAGCGTTGCGCTGCAGAATCGCCAGGTTCACGAGCGGTGCGGCGAACTGAGGATACTGCAGCGAGAGCTGCTTGAACCCGAGTTCCGCCTCGACCACCTTGCCGGCGCGCATGGAGCTCACGACCCGATCGAAGTCCGCCCGCGCCGCCGGTGACACCTGCGGATGCGCACTCACGCCCGCTGCCACGCCGGGCGCGGTCGGGTTCGCGGTACCACCCGCCGGCGCGGCGGCGGCAGCACGCGTCGCCGGTGCAGGCGCCGGTGCGGCAGATGCGGCTGCCGGGCGGGGCGCGGGCGCAACCGACGGCGCTGCCGCCGGTGGGGCGGTGCTGGTGGCGCTGCCTGCCGCGGCTGCGCCGGCCGGCGCAGCCGCTGGCGCTGGCTCCTCATGCGTGATCGGCTTCGCCGGATGCATCACCGGGCGCTTGGGCCCGGAACTACAGGCACCGAGCACCGCCAGCGCCAGCCAGGCGAGCGCGGACGCGGCCCGGGTGTCGGCGCCCGGTGTGCGCTCACTCGAGACTGGTAACCGCATCCTGTATCAACTCCGTCTTGCCGTAGCGCGCGGGCTTGAGCTGCGCGAGCGCCTGAAAGCTCCTGCGCACCCACTCGTCGTACACACCCTCCTTGGCGCGCGTGGCATTCAGCTCGTGCGCCTTGATCGCCTGCTCCTCGAACGGAAACACCTGCTCCTCGAGCAGCGAGTTGTATTCCTCCAGTGCATCACCCTTGAGGTTCGACGGCCGCTCCGAGTGCAGGATGTCCTTGGCGAGCGTGCCGTACAGCTCCGCCATCTCGTAGGTGGCGGCGGTCGTCACCTCGGCGACCTGGTATTCCGCGGCCCGCTTGTAGCCCTCCATGGCGGTCTCGAGCGCGTTGCGCTTGACTACCAGGCTCTTCTTCAGGGGCGCGCTGAGGCGCACGGCACGAAACGCATCGCGCGCCGGCTGTGCGAGTGTCAGCTGCGCCTTCGCGGCCAGGTAGTGGGTGCGATCGGTGCGCTGCGTGCCGGCCTGCGCGTCGGCGCGGATGATCTCCTGGTACCAGTGGTCGCGCCGCGCGTTATCGCCACTCTTGCCGGCATAGTCCGCCAGGCGCTGGCGCGCCTCTTCGGCATCGGCCAGGGGTGTTGGGTTGGTGTCGACGAACTTCTCCAGCATCCCCATGGCCCGGGGAGTGTTGCCCGCCTTGGAGTACAGGTCCGCGGATTGCATGAGCGCTTCACGCTGTACGGCGCGATTCTCGGCCGGGTTTGCGGCGATCCGCTCGAACTCCGCGGCGGCCTGGCCCGGCCGGTTGCCTTCAGAGTACGCCACGGCGAGCTTGCGGGTGACGTCCGGCTGCAGCTGATGCTGCGGGAACTGGCGGCGAAAATCCTCGAGCACGCCGATGGCGCGGTCCCACTGCTTGAGGTTCAGCAGCTCGGCAGCGGCGTCGTACTGCGCATTGGCGCGGATCTTCGATTCCGGCGCCACGCGCCCGACGCGCAGGAAATCCTCCACCGCCCCGCCGCCATCCCCGGCCTTCTGCTTCGCCTCGCCCTCCTTGTATACGCTGGCCGCGAGGCGCTCGGTGAGATCGGTGCGCATCTTTTCATCCTTGCCGGCGAGCTCGCGCGCCTGCACGAACGCGGGCTCCGCCTTGGCATAATCGCCCTGGTCGAAGCGCGCTTGCGCGATGATCGTCCACGCGATGCGCTGCTTGGCGACATCCACCGGCGGCTGGCGCGCGAGAATCGACTCGGACACGCTGACGGCGCGTGGCCGGTCCCCGGCGGCGAAGATCTCCTCGGCCGCGCGGGTCAGGACGCCGGCGCTGTCCGGGTGTTCGGGAAAGGTCTGCGCGAACCTGACTCCGGCGTCCGTGGCGCGCTTATGCCAGGAGTCCTTGTCCGCGCCGCTCAAGCCCTCCTCGCCCTTCTGATAGGAGACCAGCCCCGCGTAGGCGGCGGTCGCGGACTTGTCGTTCCTCGGATAGCCGTAGGCGGTGTGCTCGTACTCGGCAGCCGCATCGGCATACTGATGGCTTTCGAACAACGCCTCCGCCAGCAGGTAGACGGTCGCCGCGGAGTCGGTATCTTCCGGGAACGACTTCAGGTAGTCCCGGTACCAGCGCGCCGCTTCCTGGTAGTCGGCGACACGTTTGGACTTCTGTGCGCTCGCATGGAAGTAGGTGGCCACGTCCTTCAGGTTGGTCTTGAGCTCCTGCACGACGCGCGGATTGGCGGCGCGTGTACGGGTTTTCCAGTAGGGGGAGTCGAAGTTGTAGTGCTCGACGAACTCGTGCTTGCCGTCGAGCACCAGCTGGCTGAAGCCGCCCTTGCCGTAGGCCTCGATCGCCGCCATGTCGAGGTCCGGCGCGTGGTCGCTGTAGGGATCGCGCGCCACGTACGCGCGGTAGACGTTCGCCGCATCCTGGTAGCGCTGCTTGTCGACGTACAGGTCGCCGAGGCGGGAATACAGCAGCCAGGCGTACGGGCGCTCGCCGTGCTGGTGCATGTATTGCTCGAGCGAGGCGGCGCCGTCGTTGTATGAGAACGTGATGCTCATGACCCGCAGGGTGTCTTCGACCAGCTCACGATCGGCGCGCTTGAGCGTCTCCAGCCGCACGGACTTGCCGCCGCCGCCGGTGCCGAGCTCCTGGTCGAGCACGCCGCCGAAGGACGGCAGGCTCTCGACTGCGAACGACTGCTTGAACAGCGACCAGCCGCGCTTGTACAGGCTCTGCTGGAAGAACACCGAACCTGCGCCGCGCCCGATGACGGCGGCGTAGGCGCGCTCGGCATCCGCGTAGCGCTTGTCGGAGAACAACAGCTCGCCCCGCCGGAACTGCACCTCATCGAGCTGCGGGCTTTGCGGGTAGCGCTGCACGATCCGATCCAGTGTGCCGAGCGCCTGCCCGGACTGGCCGGTGGTCTCATAGGCGCGCGCCAGCTGATAGAGCACCTGGTCGTTGCGCGTATAGTCGGGGTATGCCTTGAGCAGCGTCGTGTAGAGCTTGATCGCCTCGGCGCCCTGCAGGTCCACCGCGGTGACTTCCTGTTCCAGCCGCTGCATCTCACCGGCGTCGAGGTTGAGGTCGCCGAGACGGCGCAGGGCCTCGGCGCGCAGCTTCGGATCGGTATTCTGCAGCTCCAGAAAGTGGCGATAGTTCTCCATCGCCCGGGAAGCGTTGGCGCTCGCCGCGGTGTCGCGGTGCACCTCGACCTTGCGCGAGGTGAGATCCCCGATGGTGGTCTGCGCCGAAGCTCGCGGCGCTGTCGCCAGCAACGCGAGCGCGAGCGCCGGCGCGAGGGACGCGGCTGCAAGCATGCGCCGACTCATCGCGGCGGCTCCGCCGCCTTGGGGACCGGAGCCTCCCCGGGCGGTGGCGCAGCCTCCTCGGGGGGCGCCGGAGCCTCCTCGGGTGGCGGCGTGGCGGGCGCGGCCGGATTGCCGCCTTCGGTTCCCTTCTGCGTGGTGTCCGCGTTGGCGGCGCGGTCGTACATGCTGGCGAGGGCAAAGCGCGCCTGCACCTGGTAGGCGGCGAGTCGATCCTTCTGCCCCTCGAGCTCATGAGCGGCAAGCCGCGCGAGAAACACACTTTGCTTGTGCTCGGTGGCGGCGAGGCGCACCTCCAGGGTGTCGATGCGCTGTTTGAGGGCCGCGACGCGGGCCGCGAACTCCCCGGTGTTGGTCGGCACGCTCTTACGGTCGCGTTCCACGCGGATCCAGCGGCTCTGTGCCTCATGCAGTGCGAGACTCAGATCCTTCAGCCCGCGATGCTCCTGCCACAGACGCGCGTTGAAGGCGTCGTGCAGCCGAAACTGCAATACGCCCTTCACCAGCGCCAGTCGCACGCGCAGGTCCGCGTTCTCGGGTGTGTCGGGCGCGCCGGCGAGCGCGGCTTCCACACGCCGCACGCGCGCCCACTGCTCGCGCTCGGCCGTGGTGCCGAGCGCGGCCATGTCGCGCTGCGTCTCGATGGTGCGCAGCTCATTTGCCAGCGTGACGTTGCGCTGCTGCAGCTTCTCGACCGCGCCTGAGGCGAGCAGCGCATCCGCCCGCGGCAGCCGCTCGGCGTAGGCGCGTTCGCGCGTCTCGATCATGTCCTGGAAGGCGCCCATGCTGTCGCCCCAGCGCTCCAGCGTACCGTTCAGGTACACGAGGTCGCGGTAGTTCTTGAGCCCCTCCTGGAAATCGTGTCCGGCCAGCACCGCGTACAGATAGCGCGACTCGGGCGCATCGGGCAGGCTCTTCAGCTGCCAGAACCAGCCGTAGCGCGCGCCCAGATCCTTGGCCAGCACGCGTTCGAGCATGTCGCCCTTCTCGATGCGTGCGATGGCCTCATCCAGCCGCACGGTTTCGGTATCGAAGGATTTGACCGCGCTCTCGTAGTACTCGGCGGACTGCGCGTTGGCGCTGAGCTTGCTGAAGGCGTACGGCACCGCGAGGTAGGACTCCTGCACCGCCGCGTCCAGTACGTCACGGCTGCGCAGCTCCAGCCAAGGCGTGAGCGCCCCCTGGTAGTCCCCCAGCGCCGCCTCCGCCCAGCCGATGCCAAGCAGCGCCTTGTTCGAGTACGGACCGGTCAGGCGCACCCGCGCGAGCGCCGGGCGCGCCCGCGCCGGCTGGTTGGCCTGCAGGCACGCAAAGCCAAGCGCGAGATTGGCGCGGTCCTTGAGCGCCGCCAGCTCCGGAGTTGCGGCGAACATGGTGCCGACTCCGGTGAGGAACGGGTCGGCATCGGCGAGCCGTCCGTTGCGCACCAGCGCCACGCCCAGGTTGAAGCGCGCGTAGGCGGACCAGATCTGCGGGCCACGCCAGGTCGACAGCAGGCGGATCGCCTCATCGTAGCGTCCCTCGTGCATCAGCACGTTGCCGAACAGCAGTTCCTTCTGCGCCTCCAGCTCCGGGGACATCCGCCCGTTCACCTTGCGCAGCGCCGCGTCCGCCTTGTCGAGATAGCCGCGCGCGTACCACACCTGCGCGACGTAGAACCAGGCGCGATTGCGCACTCCCGTCGGCACATCGTTGGTCAGCAGCCTCTGGAACCGTTCGCCCGCTTCGTTGTGCATCCCGAGCGACAGGTACAACCCGCCCTCGAGGAGCTGTGCTTCCTCCGCATGGTGCGGCACGCGGCTCCAGTGCTCGTAAGCGAGCAGGCGGGTCAGCGCCGCGAAATCCTCGTCCTGGTAAAAGTAGAACAGCGCGTCGCCGTAGTGCAGATCGCGGATACGCGTGACCGGGAGCTTCTCCGCGTCGTGGCGCCGCGCGCCCGGCGCGCAGGCCGGCAGCGCCAGCACGGCGGCGAGAAGCAGCGCACGCATGCAGGAAGCTCGCGTCAAGGGCTATTCCCAGTCCTTGATCTCGAACTCCGGCTGCAGTTTCTTCTGCCGGTCATCGATCTTGAGCTCCAGGTACTTGGCGCCGACGCCCTTCTCGAATCTGAGCGAGGCGCCGCGCTTGTAGGCGCGCTCGTTCGGCCCCTTGCCGTTGAAGAAGGCAACCAGCTCGTGCCCGCCGACCTTGAGGTTGCCGAGATACAGGCGCTGCACGCCGCCCTTGAGCAGCGCCTCGACTTCGCGCGGCGTGTACAGGTAGTTGATGACCTCCTTGCGGTCGATCTTCAGCTGCACCGAATCGAGCCCGAAGAACTGCCCGACGTCCACCGACAGGAACACCGCCACCTGGGTGTTGGCCGGGAACAGCAGCTCCTCTTCCAGGATGAACAGGTCCTTGTTGAGATCGACCACGTCCTTCTTCAGATCCTGGATCTCCTGGTCGAGGCCGCGGGTGTCGGGCGAGGACTCCGCGGCAGCGCTGCTCGTGGCGAGCGGTGAATCTGCCTCGCCTGGCGGCGGCGCCGGGGCGCTGGCGGCCGCCGCAGGGGTGGTGGCGTCCGGCCCGGCTGGCGGCGCGCCCAGCGCCGTGGGCGGGGCGGCCGCGAGCAGCACAACCGCAAGCAGCGGGGCGAGGAGCGCTGCGCGCCGCGGCGCCTCAGCGGCTGGGACAATCGCGCGTGTCATCTGCAGCATGGTGATTCCGATCATTCGTTCAGCAGAGCCCGCAGTTGTTGCAGGTAGAGCTGTTCGCTTTCGGGGCTGTAGTCGCGCAGCACGGTGCGTACCGTGCCGCTGCGGTCGATCAACACGGTCATCGGCAGGTTGTCGACCTGGTAGCTGCGGCTTACCCCCTTGGCGGGATCGAGCAGCAGCGCAAAGCTCACGGATGCCGAGCGCGCAAAGTCGCGCGCCTGAGCCGGATCGTCATCGACACCGATTCCGAACATCGCCAGTCCCGCCGAGTGGTAGGTCGTGAGGCTGCGGTTCAGGGCCGCCAGCTGCGTGCGGCAGGGCGTGCAGCGACTGCTCCAGAAGCTCAGTACCACGACTTCGCCGCGGTGCTCCGACAGGCGCGCGTTGCCGCCGACGGCGGCGCGCAGCGCGAAATCAGGCGCGCTCTGCCCGATGAGGGCGTAAGGCAACTCTGCCCGCACCGCCGGGCTGCAACCAAGTGCCATCACGGCCACGCACAGCCAACGCTGTGCCACCTCACGCCACACCGGGTGGTTCGGCCGTTGCCAGCTCAATAATGATCCTTCGCGAAGGGATGCGCGGTCAGCGCCAAGCGCGCAAAATTGCACGCGCGCTTAACACTGTCAACGAAAGACACCCGCGAAAAGAACGGCTGCTGGCGTCGTCAGCCTGCGACACCGGCTTGGGGCGCCGCGGCGCTTACCGGCACGCCCGGCGCGTCACACGATGCGTGTGAAGGCGGTCAGCCCCGCCAGGGCGCCGCCCGACCCCAGGCTCTGCATGGGGAACAGTGTCGGGAACTGGCCGTCCGTGCCCATGAGCCCCATGTAGTTGAGAATCACGACCTGCACCAGCTGGTTAACCGCGTTGGCCACCGGGCTCGAGGTGCTCACCACCGAGCCATCGGAACTGAAATAGCCGATCTGCTGGCCCGCGACACCATTGCGCAGCTGCGGCCGGCCGGTGGGACTGTAGACCAGGAAGAACGTCGACGCCACGGAGGCACTGTCGCCCTGCCAGCCGAGCTTGCCACGGCCGCCGGCGCTGTTGTCGATCATGGAGTTGGCGCTGAGCGAACCGTCGCTGAACACGTAGATCATCACCGGCTTGCCGACCCGGTGCGCGTACTCCAGCACCGCGCCGATCATCTGGCCGGCCTTGAAGTTGCGGTCCTCGCCGGTGGCGCGGCTGTCGTCGTGATAGTCGTAGCCGCCCAGGGTGATGGTGCCCGCGCCGGCGTAGCCGTTCAGCACCAGCTTCATGACGGTGGCGGTCTTCTGGACATCCGAGTCGGAGAAGTCGGCGGCGGTGAAGATCGGCGTCGCGCCGCCGATGATGTTCGGATCCTTGGTGGCATCGAGCGCCGCCGGGTTGCCGAAGGCATCGGCGGTGTTGGCGGACTTCACGTACGCGCAGCGCACCTGGTTCTTGAGCGCCGTGTCGGTCATCGGATCGGAATACAGCTGCACGCCCGGGGTGCCGCCGTTCGGCGCGCTGAGCGCGCCGCTGAAGGAAGCGGTATCGCCCGACACGTAGGCGCTGCTGCCGCCGCTGATGCGCGCCTGCGACTCGAGCACCGCCACCGCCACCGGATCGGCGGTCGCGCCGCCGGTGTCCACCAGCGCCGTAGCATCCGAGGGCTGGCTGATGGTGGTGGGCTGCAGCGCGGGGTCGATCAGCGTCATGGGCGCCTGCGAGTTGCCGCCGGACACGCTCGATTCGGTGCCGACGAGGTTCAGCAGCAGGCCCTGCGCGCCCGCCTTGGCGATGCCGTACATGGGGTTGTGCGGATTGTTCTGGGTGTCGTTCTGCGACATGGCGCACAGCACCGCGCCGTTGGTGCCGGCGGCGGTTGCCGCGGTGGTCGCCTTGCTGAGAATGCCGCGCTTGATGGCGCCGTCGGCGTGCCATAGCAGCCCGAGCGAGGCGTCGATGTTGGCGCTCGAACTCGGCACCATGTTGCCCGGCACGCCGAGCTTGCCGTAGCCGGCCGTGGACAGAAAGTTCCTCTGGCCCCCCTGCACTCCCACGAGCACCTCGGAGCCGACCAGGTTGGCGCCGCCGGCGAGATCGAAGCAGATGAACGGCAGCCCGCCGGAGGCGGTGGGTACGTTGCACTGACCGGCGACGAGCAGGTCCTTGATATCCTGGGAGAGCGCGGCGTTGGCGCGGCTCGCCTTCAGCAGCCCGCCGAGCCATGCCGGCCCGATGACCATCGCCGGCCCGGAGAGGAACCCGGCGGCGATGAAGTCGCGGCGCGTCACCGGCAGCGGATGGTTCTGGTGCAGCAGCGGCTCGCCGAGCGCATGCGATCGCGGGGGTTTCTTGCGGATCAGCATCGGCCTATCTCCAGGTCCCAGAGGTCACTGCAGGGTCACGACGGCGCTGCCGAGCACCGCGGCGCAGGCCGCGGTGGTGGTGGTGGCGACGGTAGCGCCGGGCTTGAGCGCGGGAACGCGCGTGAGCAGCGCATCGACCTCGCTGCGCACGGCGCCGGCCGCGGCCGGCGTGACGTTCGTGCCCACCGCATTGCTGACCAGCGCATTGATGACGATGCCGCGGTTGGCGCTGCCGCTCGCGCCGAAGAACGCCGCGGCGCCGCTGTTGATGCTGCCATCCAGGCCCGTGCCGAAGAACGCATCGCGCAGCGACTGGGTGCCGATGAGCTGCCCGCAGTAGGCGTTCGCCAGCTGCGCGATCGCAGTCTGGTGTGAGGGCAGGAACGCCGAGACCAGCGGCGCGGCCGGCAGCGACTGCTGCTCGCTGTGGTAGAGCGTCGAGACGACGCCGTTGGTGATCGGCACGCCGGTGATGCGCGACAGCGAGTTGTTGATGCGCTCGAAGGTGCCGACGCCGAAATCGGGCTGCGGCGTGTTATCGGGCGTGGGTGGCGCCACCGTCACCGTCGGTTCCACATAGGCATGCACGTGCGAGCCGAGCTGATCGAACGACAGGAAGAACAGATCGCTGGTCGGTCCCAGGGTCACCGGGATCACGGTGCCGAGACCCGACAGCAGCTGACCGTTGGCGGCGGTGTAGTTCGCGCCGCCGACACTGGCGCTCAGGGTGGCGTAAGCCTGGCCGGCCGGGGCCAGTACGCCGTTCACGCCGAGGCGCATGCCGCTGATCTGCAGATTCGCCGGCACCGCCGCCTTGGGATCGAGGCTGATGAACTTCGGCTGGTAGAACAGGTAGCTGAAGTTGTCGTACTGACTCGCCTGGAACAGGATGTAGGACTGCGACACGCCCGACAGCGCGCCGACGCCGAACAGCAGGTAGTACTTCTCGCCAACGCCGGCGGCGAAGTTCTGCTGGATCTGCGCCGGGGTGAGCGCGCGGTTGTGAATGGCGACGAATTTGATGACGCCCTGCCACTGGCGCTGACCGGTGGTCTCGTTGCCGAGTACCAGCGCGAAGGTGCTGTCCCAGTTGGCGAGCGAGCCGCCCTTGGCCGGATCGGCGTCCCCGGTGCCAACGCCGTTGACATAGATCCTCTGCCCGTTGACCGGATCGTAGGTGAGCACCACGTGCTGCAGGGCCGCCTGCGCCGCGCCGCTCGCCGTGGTGGTCATGAGGGGCGGTGCGCCGTCGGTATCGGTGGTGCTGCTGCGCGCGCGTCCCTCGTACTGCATGGCGCTCTGGCCGAGGGTGGCGTCGCGCGTGGTGTTGCTGCCGGAGTAACTGACGATGTAGGCGTTGGTCTGCGCGACGTTCGCCGGTGCCGCCCACACTTCGAGCGAATACTCGCCCGAGGACTGGATCATGGCGGCGAGCTTCTGGCTCGTGCTGGTGGAGGCCTGCGCCTTGCCACCGGCGCCGATGCTGATGCCCCAGCCGCCCACCCAGCTGACGTTTCCGGACAACGACAGGTCGGCCGCCGGAGTGACACCGCTGGTGTCGTAGGCGGTGCTGCCGCTGCCGCTCTGGAACATGTATTTGGCGACCAGGTTCGCCTCGTAGCGGTTGCCGCCGGCGGCGACGGTGCCCTGCTTGAGCGTGAGTGCGTTCGAGATCACCAGGTTGGGATCGATCGGCGTCACCGGGATGCCGTTGGCGAAGGCAGTGATCGCGGCCAGCATCGCCGTCGAGCTGCCGGGACAGTCCGGGGCGCCGCCGGATGAGGTCGCCCAGCAATGGTGGAACTCATCGGCCAGCCGCACGTAGAAGCGCGACTGGTTGGGACTTGCGAGATTGATCTTCTGCTGCGCCGCGGCGTAAGCCTCGTTGATGTTGGAGCTGGCGAAGTACGGCTGCTGCGCGGTGGCGGAGCTCGAGGTGTGGCAGCCGGAGCAGAACCTGGTCAGCAGCGGATAGACCGTGGTCTGGAAGCTCGGGTTACCGGCGGTGGGATCGGCCGGGAACTGCTTGCCGCCACCGGCCGCCTGCACCGGCGGCGCGGTCAGCTGCACGCTGGTGGTGGACGCGGAGCCGGCGCCGATCCACGCCTGGATCCACACCAGCATGGTGGCCGCGCACGCGGACGGATCCGCGACCCAGCAGTTGTGGCCGCTGCCCACTTTCAGGACCAGCATCGACTGGTCGGGTCGCGTGAGGTTCACCAGCGGGCCGGCAGCCTGGTAGGCGAGGTTCACGTCGTCCGAGCGCGCGAACATCGGGGACTGGCCGCCCTGGTGGTGACAGCCGCCGCAGCGGTTGGCGGCGCGGATGTTTTCCCACAGATTGAGCTTGAACGCCTGCACGTCGGCATTCGCCGGCGCAGGCCCGGTATACGTGTTCGCCGAGTTGCTGGGAGGCGTCGCCTGCTGGTTGACGGTGGTCGAGGCGCCCCCGCCGCTGCAGGCAGCCAGGGTGGCGAGCACCAGCAGCGTGGCGCAGGGGCTGAGCGCGCGCGCGGCAGGCAGGGTGGCAACAGCGTGGCGGTTCATTGCGGCGCTCCCTTACTGGCCGGGACAGGCGGCAGCGGACAGCTGGAACACCTGCTTGAGTCGGTAGCCGCCGGACTTGAAGCTCGCCTTGATGGCTGCGACCGTCGCCTGATCCGTGGCGCTGTTGGGCGCCCGAAAGCACACCGCCTGGAAGACCTTGGTCACCTGGCAGTGCGCGAAGGCATCGCTCGATGCGAGTTCCTGGCCCAGTGACTTGGCGCCCGCGCCGCTTCCCGGCAGGGTCGCGTCCCAACCGAGGGAGGCATTGGCACCCGCGCGCCAGCGGTTCGACCAGCTGTCGTCGGGAGTCACGAAGCCGAACGGGAAGTTGGTCGCATTGATGAGGTATTTCGGCTGCACCTGATTCGCCGTGTACGCCAGCTGCCCGGCGGTGGCGTCGAAGTCGTAGTGCGCGAACGCCTGCGCCATGGGATCCATGCCACTGTGGCAACCGACGCAGTTGTTGAGGAATACGCGGCTGTCCCCGCCCGGCGAGCGCGCCACGTCCTGGCGGATCCGATCCGCGGGCCGCGTGGTGTCCATCACCGTCTCCATGTCGTGGCAGAGGTGATTGATCATGGTGAAGCGGAACATCGCGCGGTTGGTGCCCTTGATGAAGAACGCGGAAGCCGCGCCGCGCGTGGTAATGAGGCCGGCGGTCGCCTGCACCGGTGTGCCGTAGGCGGCCGACTGGGTGGTGCGCCTGAGCGTGGTGCTCAAATCAACGCCGTTGCTCTCCGCGCTGGCGTAGTGATTGTTGTTCATGGGCGAAGGCGCCGGCAACCCCGACGCGTTCACGATGTAGAGAATGTCGTCGGACAGGGCGGTGTTGAACGCCACGTCGTCGCGAGTCATGCCGATGACGGTCGCGGCGTAGTCATTGAACGGCGCGAACACGGTCTGGTCGCGATTGGTCCACGGGATCACCAGGTTCTTCAGCGTCACGTTGTAGAACGACGGGGCGCTGGTGGCGATGGCGGCGGCGGCCAGCAGGCCCGCCTGCCCGGGACTGGTGGTGATCGCGGTCGCCATCTGGCTGAGCACTGCCGGCGCCGGCGGCTCGCCGGCTATGCGCTCGTAGATGCGCTTGGCCTGCTCGTTGGGTCCGGCGTGGGCGGAGATTGCCAGCTGCGTCAGCAGCAGCGCGGCAGCCGCGCCCGCACGGCGCGCACCGCGCGAAATGACCTGTGCCTTGTTCAGCCTGACTTTCATGGCGCCCGTCAACTCCCAAAACTGTCCGAAGCGCGCTGCGGACTATACGTGGCTTAACCCCCGCGCCGAATGTCTCAACCGGCTGACGTCGCCGATCGACGACACTCGCCTTGATTGTTGGTTCGCATGGATCATTGCGCGGGGAACTGCGAGCCCGGTCACGGCGTGCCTGCGATCGGACGCTTACCTAGTAGCGCGATCGGCCCCGCCTACCGCGGGCCCTATGAGAACCGCGAAGCGCACGGGCGCGCAGTGATGGGATCGGCGTTTATGGCGACACTTATGGCGATTAGTACTCAGAACGACCTCGAATTACGTTACATTCGCAGGCGGCGGAGAGTCCGCGTAGCTGGGGAGCCGCACATGAACGCGCCGCGCGGCCGGCACAATCCGATGCGATGCGCACAGCGTGCGATCACGACGCCGCCTCTGGCCGCGGCGCTGCTGATAGCGGCGCTCGCCGCGGGACTCGCCGCCTGCAGCGGCGGCGGCAATGTGAATCTCGGCAAGAGTCAGGTGGCCGATCCGGCCACCGTCGACTTTCCCATCTTCTACGTGAAGCGCCAGGTGCCGATGAACAGCACCGGCACCGTGCTGCAGGACGACCTGCGGGTGCTGCGCGATGCGGTGCCGTCCGCGGATCTCTACAAGCGCGCCAGCGCCTCGCCGAGTGCGCTGGAGACCAACATCACCGCGCGCCTCACCGCCGGCGCCAGCTGGGACGTGAAGGACGTCGACGCTTCCGCCGACGGCACCCGGGTGGTGTTCGCCATGCGCGGCCCGCTCGTCATGAACCAGGATCCCAAGAAGCCGCCGTCGTGGCGCATCTATGAGTACGTGCTCGCGAGCGATACGCTGCACGCGATCGTCCCCGCAGCGAGCGATCCCACGGTCAACGACGTGTCACCGCACTACCTGCCCGACGGGCGCATCGTGTTCTCCTCCACGCGCCAGACGCAGTCGCAGGCCATCCTGCTCGATGAGAACAAGCCGCAATTCTCGGCGCAGGACGAGGCGCGCACCGAGCCGGCGTTCGTACTGCAGGTCATGAACGCGGACGGCACCGGCGTGCACCAGATCTCCTTCAACCAGAGCCATGACCGCGATGCGACCGTGCTCGCCAACGGCCGGGTGCTGTGGAGCCGCTGGGATCACGCGCCCGGCAAGGACGCCATGCATCTGTATTCGGCCAATCCCGACGGCACGGATCTCGAGCTCTACTACGGCGCCAACAGCCACATGACGGGTACCAACAACACCGTCGTCGAGTTCGTGCAGCCGCGCCAGATGCAGGATGGCCGCATCATGGCGCTCATGCGCCAGTACACCGACGTCGACTTCGGCGGCAACCTCGTCATCATCGACGGCACCCGCTACGTCGAGAACACCCAGCCGCTGCTCGCCAACGCCACTCTCACCGGCCCGGCGCAGACGCCGGCCACCACCAACAACGTGCTGACCATCCCGGGTCCGTCACCGGGCGGGCGCTTCAATTCCGCCTACCCGCTGCAGGACGGCACCGGCCGCATTCTGGTCAGCTGGACACAGTGCCGGCTGCTCGACAACACGCAGACCCCGCCGGCGATCGTGCCGTGCACCTCCCCGGCGGGCGCCGCCCCGAACCCGCAGACCGCGCCGCCGCTGTACAGCGTGTGGATGTTCGATCCGAAGCAGAACACCATCCTGCCGATCATGCCGCCGGTCGAGGGCGTGATGGTCACGGACGTCGCGGTGGCGCAGCCGCGTGCGCTGCCCAACATCATCCTCGACAAGATTCCCGGGGTCGACCTCGACCAGAACCTGTACGACGCCAATGTGGGGGTCATCGACATAAGAAGTGTCTACGACATCGACGGAGTCGACACCGCCAACCCGAACATCGTCACGCTCGCCGATCCCGCCAAGACCGCCGCGAGCGCGCGCCCGGCGCGCTTCATCCGCCTGGAGAAGGCGGTGTCGATTCCTGACCGCACCGTCGTGGACCTCTCCGGCGCCGCCTTCGGCGCCAGCGGCTACATGCTCGCTATCCTCGGCTACGCGCCCATCGAGCCCGACGGCTCGGTGCGCATCGAAGTGCCGGCGAACGTCGCCGTCCGCATGAGCGTGCTGGACGCCAACGCGCGGCGCATCACGCCGGCGCAGGGCGTCTGGCTGCAGGTGAAGCGGGGCGAGGTGGTGTCCTGCAACGGCTGCCACCTGCCGGCGAGCGCCCAGCGTCCCATCTCGCACGGCCGCGCCGGACTGTTTGCCGCCGCCTGGGCAGGCGCGGCGGGCGGGGCGCCCTTCCCGCACACCATCGCCGCGGGCGCCGGGGCGTTCATCCCGCAAGCCGGCGAGACCATGGCGCAGGCGCGCATGCGCGTCAGCTGCGCCAGCGACACCCCGCCGTGCAAGCAGATGGTCCCCAGCGTCAACGTGGTGTACACCGACGTGTGGACGGACCCGGCGCAGGCGACACCGGGCGCGCCGATCAACTACCGCTACGACGATGCCACGCAGTTCATGACGCCCTTTCCGACCAGCGCGGTGTGCGTGACCACCTGGGCCGCGAACTGCCGCATCGAGATCAACTACCCGAAGCACCTCCAGGCACTGTGGGATCTGCCGCGCCCCGCCACCGTTGGCGGGGCCCTCGTCGATCACAGCTGCTCGCAGGCGGGTTGCCACAATCCGAAAAATGCTGCGGGTGCGGCGCAGACCCCGGCGGGCGATCTCGATCTGACCAGTTCCGCCTCCAACGACGTGCCGCAGGAGTTGACCTCCTATCGCCAGCTGCTGTTCCCCCACAACACAGTTATCATGGGCGCCCCGGGACCGTCCGTGGGTCCATACCTGAATGCGGGCAGCGCGAATGGCGCTCTGTCGGCGCAGTTTCTGAACCGCTTCGCAACGGGTTCCGGAAGCACGCATGCGGGCTGGTTGAGCCCGGCGGAGCTTCGCCTGTTGTCGGAGTGGCTGGATATTGGCGCGCAGTACTTCAACAACCCGTTCGATCCCGCGGTACCGGTCAATTGAGCGAAGGACGGAATTGATCGCGCGGCTGCGCCAGGTCGCGCTCGCGAGCCTCGTGTTGCTGGGATTGCTGCTGACGCCCGCGGTGGGCGGCGCGCGCGAGTACCTGCAGCTGTTCGTGAACCAGCCGTACCTGGAGCTGCACACCGGTCCCGGCCGCGGCTATCCGGTGTTTCATGTCGTGCCGCGCGATGCCAGCGTCGATGTGCTGTTCCGGCGCACCGACTGGTTCAAGGTGCGCACCGAGCATGGCGTGGAAGGCTGGGCCTCGCAACAGGACATGCAGAAGACGGTGCTGGCGGACGGCTCGCCGTTCAAGTTCAGTCTCGGCGACCGCGCCGGCTTCACCTCGCACCGCTTCGAGCTGGGCATGTTTGCCGGGCAGTACGGCGGTGCGACGCTGGTTTCCGGTTACGGCTCGCTGTCGTTCAACTCGCAGCTGGCGCTCGAGGGCGCGCTCGGGCAATTCCTCGGCAAGTTCTCCAACGGCGTCACCGGCGATGTGGGGCTGACGCATGTGATCGCGCCCGAGGCACGCTGGTCGCCGTTCCTGATGCTCGGCCTGGGGCTGGTGCACGTCGAGCCCAAGGCGACTCTGGTGCAAGCCGCCAACCGCACCGAGTCGACGGCCTATGTCGGCGGCGGTGTACGCTACTACCTGACGCGGCGCTTTTTCCTGCGCGCCGAATACAAGAGCCACTACGTGTTCACGAAGCGCAACCAGAACGAGGAAGTAGACGAATGGAAACTGGGATTCGCGTTCTTCTTCTGACGGCCCTGCTGGCGGCGCTGCCCGGCTGCGCTTCGGTGCGCGACTGGTATCACCAGCGCGCCGAACGCCGCGCCGCCAGCCGGGCGCAGAGCGCGCCGCCGCCGCTAAGCGAGTCGTCGCAGGATGAGAACGCGCCGCCGCGCGTGATCGAGCCGGAGGTGGCGCGGCGCAAGATCAAAGTGCCGCGCATCAGGAGTTCCAACGTCGAGATGGGCCTCGATTACGGTGCGTTGTCGATCGAGGATTTCGGCACCCATCCGGTCTACGGGATCACCGCCGCCTACCACATCACCGAGGACTTCTTCTTCCAGGGCGAGGCCGGGCGCTCGCGCGGCGGGCGCACCAGTTTCGAGACCCTCGGCGGTAACGTTCAGCTGCTTACCGAGTCTGAGAGGCGCTTCACGTACTACGACCTGTCACTGGGCTACAACTTCCTGCCAGGCGAAGCCTTCATCGGTCGTGGCATCGCCATGACGAGCGCTTTCTATCTCCTCGGCGGCATCGGCGGCACCGATTTCGCCGGGGATACGAAGTTCACGGTGAATTTTGGCGCCGGCTACCGTGTCGTGCCAGCAGACTGGCTGGCGCTGCACATCACGGTGCAGGACCGCGTGTTCCAGTCGAGCCTGCTGGGCACCACCAAGCTCACCAACAACCTCGAGGCGCGTATTGGCACGACCGTCTTCTTCTAGAGGGACGCACCATGAAGAACCGTATCGCAGCCATTGCCGCCACGCTCGCCATCGCCGTGCCGGCGCTGGCGGGCTCCGCCAGCGGGCCGGCACCGCAGTTCACGCTCAGCGCCCGCGGCGGCCGGGACGTGAGCCTCGCGCAGTACCACGGCCAGGTGGTGATGATCAATTTCTGGGCGAGCTGGTGTGGCCCCTGCCGCCAGGAGATGCCCTTGCTCGAGAGCATCTATAAGAAGTACAACAAGCTCGGATTCACACTGCTCGGCGTGAACGTGGAGCCGGACTCGAAGGCGGCCGACGACTGGCTGCAAGCCACGCCGGTGACCTTTCCCATCCTCTACGACAAGGAGAGCAAGGTGAGTAAGCTGTACGAGGTCGCCGGCATGCCCAGCACCGTGATCATCGACCGCCGCGGTAAACTGCGTATGCTGCACCGGGGCTACAAGCCCGGTGACGAGAATGAGTATCTCGACAGTATCCGCAGCCTGATCCGGGAGTAGCGCGATGCGCGTATCGCCAGCGAAGCTGATGCGGGCCCTGACGGCGGCGCTGCTGCTGGCAACGCTCGCCGGGTGCGCGGCGCCCACTCCGTGGGTCAAGCCTTACGAACGCGAGCACTTCGCCGATCCCATCATGTCCTTCAACCGCGATCCGGTCTCCAGCGCGTACCTGCAACACGTGTTCGAGAGCCGCGAGGGCGCCCGCGGGGCAACGGGATCGGTGGGCGGCGGCTGCGGATGCAATTGACCCGGGAGCCGCGCTCCGCGCACACGCGCTGCGCAGCGGGCTTGAGCCCCTTCACGCGCACGCTGCTGACGCTGTGCCTGATCGCAGCCCCTGCGCTCGGCGGGGTGCTGCCCGAGGATCGCGCCGATGTGCTGTGGCACTCCTATCACGGCGGCGACATCACCATCCAGGGTCCCTCGGTGCTGGTGCGCAAGAAGGTGGCCGACAACCTGTCGCTGTCGGCGAACTACTACGAGGACATGATCTCGAGCGCCTCGATCGACGTGAAGCTCTCGGCGAGCCCGTATCACGAGAAGCGCGAGCAGTGGAGCGGAGGCGCGGACTACCTGCACGGCAAGTCCACCTACAGCGCCGGCTTCATCACCAGCAAGGAGCCCGACTACAAGGCGAACACCAGCTATTTCGCGCTCAGCCAGGACATGTTCGGCGATCTGACCACGCTCACGCTGGGTTACCGGCGCGGCTGGGACCAGGTGTTCCGCGACATCAAGACCCCGCAGGGGGTGCTGGAGAACGATCCCACATTCCACCAGCGCGTCGATCACCGCGGCTATTCGCTGTCGCTGACCCAGATCCTGACACGCAACGCCATCCTCGGCTTCAATTACGAGCTGCTCACCGACCAGGGGTATCTCGCCAATCCCTACCGCAAGATCCGCTATCTCTCACCGGGTCAGGGCGCGGGCTTTACGCTCGCCGATCAGGTGTATCCCAACACGCGTACCAGCCATGCCGCCTCCCTGCAGCTGAAGTACTACCTGCCCTACCGCGCTGCGCTCACCGGCCAGTACCGTTTCTTCCGCGACACCTGGGGCATCGTCGGGCACACCGTCGAGCTCGATTACACCCATCCGGCCGGGAAGCACTGGATTTTCGAGGGCAGCCTGCGCTACTACACGCAGAAGCACGCCGACTTCTACAGCGACCTGTTCCCGCGCGCCAACTACCAGAACTTCATGGCTCGCGATCGCGAGCTCGCCGCCTTCCACAGTTACACGCTCGGCGCGGGCGCCTCCTACCAATTCGCGGTGCCGGGCGTGCGCTCGCTCAGCAGGAACAGCATCAACGTGCGCGTCGATCACCTCACGATCGACTACGGCGACTTTCGCAACGCGCTGCTGGCCGGCACCTACGGCGCCGGCAACGAGCCGCTCTACAAGCTCAACGCGAACGTCTTCCAGGTATTCCTGTCGATCTGGTTCTAGCCGCATCCGGTCTCCTCCGGCGCTGAATCCGCGCTGAATGCTCAGGCGCGTGCGGATTCGCGCGCGACGCTGCGCAGCGGTGCGTGACTGAGTTAAGCTCCGCATCCGGTCGCTACTGTCATTCGCGCCTGTCGTCAAGCAGCGACAGCCCCGAATGAAAAGGATTCCTCACCATGCATATCCGCTCTTCTCTCCTCATGCTGTTCGCCGGTGCCGTCCTGGCCGGGGCCTGCCCCGGCGCTCACGCGCAGGCGCGCGAGCAGGGGCGCCTCCTGACCGCGAGTCAGGTTCTGGAGGAGCTGCGCGGAACGCGCGACGGGGCGATTCCCGATCGCCTGCTCGAACGCGCTTACGGCATCGCGGTCATTCCCGACCTGACCAAGGTTGCGTTCTTCGCCGGCGGGCGCCGTGGCCACGGCGTGCTGGTGGTGCGCGACAAGCAGGGGCGCTTCAGCAACCCGGTGTTCATTACCATGACGGGCGGCAGCTTCGGCTGGCAGTGGGGCGTGCAATCCACCGACATCGTCCTGGTGTTCACCACTCCCAAGGGCGTGGAAGGCATCAACGGCGGCAAGGTGACGCTCGGCGCCGATGCCTCGGTCGCTGCGGGACCGGTCGGACGTCAGGCCGAGGCCGCCACGGATGCGAGCTTCAAGTCGGAGGTCTACTCCTACTCGCGCAGCCGTGGCGTGTTCGCGGGACTGGCGCTCGACGGCACGGCGATCACCATTGATGACGCGGCGAACGCGGCCTTCTACAGGAAGCCCGCTGTCGCTGCGGGCGATATCATTTCCGGTGCCGTGACGAGCGAGGAGGAGCCCGTGCGGCGCTTCCTCGCGGCCGTGGCGGCGAGCACCGGTACGCAGCACTCGGGTACCCAGCGCTCGGCCTCGGCGGCCGCCCCGGCGACCCCGCCGCCGCCGGCTACACCGGCGGCGAGTGGCACACAGTCGTACCCGCTCGCCGATCCGCATCCGGGACAGGAACCGAAGTAAGCGCGGGCGCGTTCAGCCGTCCGGCGCTGAAGCGACCGGCAGGGCATCACCGGGTGCGCCGCCGGTCGCAGCCGGCGGCGCAGCGAGCTTGCGGCGAAACTCCCGCCGCAGCAGAGCTAAGCTGGTCAGCGCCTGCAGCGTCACCGTCGCGACCGACAGGTACCACACCTGCGTGAGTGTGAAATTCGGCAGCCCGGACAACAGCACCGCGGGCAGCACGAAGGTGAGCAGTCGCGAGGCGGAACTCAGCAGCGACGGCCAGGTGTTGCCGAGCGCCTGGAACAGGCCCGAACAGGTAAAGATGAGTCCCGTCGCGACGAAGTTCCAGGAGATGATGCGCAGGTAGGTCGCGCCGACCGCCACCGCGTCCGCCTGGCGCGTGAAGCATTCGATGAACCACTCCGCGCGCCACTGGCACAGCAGCGTGATCGCCAGCATCAGCACGCTGCTCAGGAGCGCCGCCCTGCGGAAGGTCTCCCGAACCCGCGCATAGTGGCGCGCACCGAAATTCTGGCCGGCAACCGGCGATGCAGCGAAGGCGATCGCCATCACCGGCAGGAACAGCGCCTGCATCACGCGCGCGCCGACGCCGAATCCCGCCTGGGCCGCGGGCCCGAAGCCGCGGATCACCCAGTAAATGACGCCCAGGATCACGAAGATCATGAAAAACTCACCGCCGGCGGGCAGTCCGACGTTGAGAATGCGCCGGATGACCGCCAGGCGCGGGCTCCACAGGTCGGTGCGCAGCCCGACGTAGTGCTCGAGCCGAAGAAAGTAAATCCACAGGAACACCACCCCGAAGGCCACCGAGATGCTGCTGGCAAGTCCGGCGCCCGCCGTGCCGAGCGGGTGATGCGTGCCCCAGCCGGCGATCAGCACCGGCGCCAGCACCGTGTTCAGGATCACCGTGAGCATCTGCACGATCATGGTGGGTTGCACGATGCCCGTGCCCCGCAACGCAGAGCCCATCGCCACCAGCGCGAACTGCAGCGCGAGTCCCGGCGTGTACCAGTAGAGGTAAGCCACGCCTGCGGCGGCGGCGGCCGGGTCGGCCGCCACCAATCGCTCGAACGCGCCGCTCAGCAGGAAGCCGGCGGCGAGCGTCAGCACACCGCAGATCGCCGACAGCAGCACGGACTGATTGAACACCAGGTTGGCTTCGACCTGGTCCTTGCGGCCGGCCGCGTGCGAGACCAGGGCCACGGTGCCGACGCCCAGCATTTGTGTCAGCGCCATGATCACGAAGCCCGCCGTGCCGGCGGAGCTGACGCCGGCGATCGCGGCGTCGCCGAGCCGCGCCACGAAGTACAGATCCACGATGAAGTACAGGGTCTGAAACAGCATGCCGATCGCAATCGGCACCGCCATGGCCACCAGCAGCCGTGTGATGGGCCCTTGGGTCAGATCCTTCACGTCTCACCGCCGCGTGACCGCATCGCTTTACGCCACTGGCGCCAGTCGCGCGTGACGGCTTCTCCCATGTGCTCGGCGGCTTTGGTGAGCCACGTGCTCTTTCTGCGCCCGAGATCGCTGAGGATGCTCCGGCGCTGCTGAAGGCTGCCGAGGTGCATGTTGGCAGTTTCCCAGCCCATCATCCACAGCAGCCGACTCTCGTCCTGGCCGCGCGGCAGGCTCGTGAGCTCGATGCGGCTGCAGTCGGGAGCGAGTCGGCGGACGAGCCACTCGCCCCGTACGGCGAGGAATGGATCCGGAACCCGTACGGCGCGCCCGATGAGCTCGGCGTAGCGCGGGCCCGCGAGACGCGCCTTGCGCGCCCACAGCCACGCCGAGGCCGTGAGAGGCTTCGCTTCGCGCGCGATCATGCCGCCACGCCAGTTCGCGAGGGCCACGACGCGCAGCCTGCCGAGACTCCCGGCCCCGGCCTGGCGCTGTACCAGGCGTACATCCAGTGCGCGCGCTGGCAGCGCCGCTGCAAGCAGGCGCCGCACCCGCTCATCCAGCCGCCCCGAAAGGGTGCGCAGCGAGCGCAGGTGGTCCCAAAAGGGGCGCTGGTCCTTCAGGCGCGCCACCGCAAGATCGCGTAGCCAGCGATATCGTTCTGCCAGCACTGCGGCGCCTCCCCCGGTGCGCAACGACTCGGTGTACCCCTCGAGAATCGACTCGCAGCCGCGGCGGGCCGAGAGCCTGAGACGCGATGCTTCGACGGCGAGCAGTGCGCTGGTACCCAGGCGCACCAGATCCTGGGTGTAGGGCAACGTCACGACCTCGTCGAAGTCGTTGACGCCCCAGATCAGACGGCCTTCGGCATCGCGCCAGGTGCCGAAATTCTCAACGTGCAGATCACCCACCGCCAGCACCGCAGGCGCGTCTGCGAGTCCGTCGCACACGTCCGGCCAGAGCTGCGCCCAGCGGTAGAACGTCGCGCGCAGGAACGAGAAGACATCCCCGGCCATCAGCCGGTGCTTCAGATCGAGGTCTCCTCTAAGCACCGGAACTCGCCGCATGAGCCAGCGTTCGTAAGCACTGGTGGCCTCCCGGATGTCCACGGGAGGCAACAATAGATGAGGCTGAGTGCCTCGCCACGCTATGGCGCTCAGGCCTCAGGCCTCAGGCCGCGGGCGGGCCCGCGGCCGGTTGTTGCGGCTGCCTGACAAAGCGCTCCGGATCCTTGATCACTTGCGACACGGCTGCATTGCCGGGCGTATAAGCGCGACGCCCTGCAGCGCGTGACCAGACTTCGACGGATCGTGGTAGATTTGTCACATGAACGTGGGGAGCCGCGCAGCGGAGCCGGTGGGATCGCCTGACGTCGCGCTCGCCCACGCTGCGCGCCTGCTCGAGCGCGACCCGCGGCTGGCCGCGGAACAGGCCGGCGAGATCCTGAACGCCGTCCCGGGTCATCCCGGCGCGTCACTGGTCCTCGGTATTGCGCGCCGCAACAGCGGCGATCCGGCCGCGGCACTCACCGTGCTCGCGCCGCTGGCCGTGGCTCAACCCCACTGGGCCGCAGCCCACTTCGAACTCGGTGTGACCTTGGGCGCACTCGCACGGGGCGAGGATGCGGTTGCGGAGCTCCGCACGGCGGTGGCCCTCAATCCCGATCTGCCCGATGCCTGGCGTGCCCTTGCCGATCACCTGACGGCAATGGGAGACGACGCGGGGGCTGAGACTGCGCGTGCGCGCTTTCTCAAGGCGTCCACGCGTGATCCACGCCTGATGGCAGCCGCCGCCGCGCTGTGCGACAACCGCATCCCGGAAGTCGAGGCGCTGCTGCGGCGGCATCTTCTCGAGCATCCGACCGACATTGCCGCGATCCGCATGTTCGCCGAAGTCGCCGCCCGCCTGGGCCGCTATCACGACGCCGAGAATCTGCTGGCGCGGTGCCTGGAGCTTGCGCCGGACTTCCACGGTGCGCGCCATAACTATGCCGTGGCGTTGTTCCGTCAGGGCAAGCATGCAGCCTCGCTGCCAGAGATCGTGCGGCTGCTGGCTGTTGAGCCGCGCAATCCCAACTACCGCAGCCTCCAGGCCGCCGTCCTCGGCGGCATCGGCGAATACGCGCGCGCCATCGAGATTTACGACGAGATCCTGAAAGAGTATCCGCAGCAGGCCAGGGTCTGGATGAGTTACGGCCATGCGCTGAAAACCGCTGGCCGGGGAGCCGAGGGAATCCGCGCTTATCGCCGCACGCTCGAGCTCGAGCCGGGCCTAGGGGAGGCCTGGTGGAGCCTTGCCAACCTCAAGACCTACCGGTTCACCCCTGCAGACGTCGCGCAGATGCGATCACAGCTCGCGCGGACGGACCTGCAGACCGAGGACCGGTTCCACTTCTATTTCACTCTCGGCAAGACGCTCGAGGACCAGCAGGACTACCGCGATTCGTTCGAGCACTACCGCGAAGGCAACGCCTTGCGGCGGGGGCAGGTGTCCTACGAATCCTCGCGGATGCGCGAGCTCGTCAGGCGCAACAAGGCGCTCTTCACGCCGGCATTCTTCTCATCCCGCGCCGGCATGGGTGCACCGGCTCCCGACCCCATCTTTATCGTGGGCCTGCCGCGTGCCGGCTCTACGCTCATCGAACAGATCCTGGCGAGCCATTCGCGGGTCGAAGGCACGATGGAGCTGCCGGACTTGCCCGCCATCGCCCAATCGGTGGGTACGCGCGCAGGCACCGCACGCTACCCTGAAGCGCTCGCGTCGCTCGCCTCTGAAGAGCTGCGCGCGCTGGGCGAGGAATACCTGGTGCGCACCCGCATTCAGCGCAAGGCCGGCACGCCCTTCTTTATTGACAAGCTGCCGAACAACTTCCTCCATGTGGGGCTCATCCATCTGATGTTGCCCAACGCCAGGATCATCGATGCGCGCCGGCATCCGCTGGGTTGCTGCTTTTCTGGATTCAAGCAGCATTTCGCCCGCGGCCAGAACTACACCTACGATCTGACCGAACTCGGCGCGTACTACCGCTCGTACGTCGAACTGATGGCGCACTTCGATGAGGTGCTCCCGGGACGCGTGCACCGCGTGTTCTACGAGCGGCTGGTCGAGGACACCGAGGCCGAGGTGCGGCGGCTCCTGGATTACTGTCGCCTGCCATTTGAGCGGGATTGCCTGCGCTTCTATGAAAATGAGCGCGCCGTGCGCACGCCGAGTTCCGAGCAGGTGCGCACCCCGATATACCGCAATGGTCTGGACCAGTGGCGTCACTACGAACCGTGGCTCGAGCCTCTGAAGGCAGCGCTCGGTCCGGTGCTCGACGCCTACCCGCTTACACCTGATTTCCGGGATAGTCATCACCACGGCTAATCACTACAACGACAGCAGTGAGTCAAGGGGAGATCTCATGCAGCGCAACCGATCACTCAAGCTGAAGAAGACGGGCGCCATGGCACACGCGATGCGCGTACCGCGAATGCCGGTACTACTGAGGCGGGCGCCGATTGCCGCGGCCATCATGGCCGCCATGCCGCGGTTGTACGCCGCGGATGCCACGGACACCGGTGCCCTGCAGGAAGTAGTGGTCACGGCGGAAAAGCGCACTGAGAATCTTCAGGACGTTCCCCTCAGCATTACCGCCCTCAGCACCGAGAAGCTCGAACAGCTGAACATCACAAAGTTCGACGACTACGTGAAGTACCTGCCGAGCGTCGCGTTTCAGTCGACCGGGCCGGGCTTCGCCCGCGTGTTCATGCGCGGCGTCTCGAGCGGCGACAACGGCAACCACTCAGGTCCGCTGCCGAGCGTGGGCGTGTACCTCGATGAGCAACCGATCACCACGATTCAGGGTGCACTCGATGTGCACATCTATGACATCGAACGGGTCGAGGCGCTGGCCGGACCCCAGGGCACGCTCTACGGTGCGAGCTCCGAAGCCGGCACGGTACGCATCATCACCAATAAGCCCGATCCCTCCAGATTCAAGGCCGGCTACGATGTGGAGGGAAACACCATCCGCGGACAGGGCGGTTACGTCGCCGAGGGGTTTGCAAACATACCCTTGGGAGGCAGCGCCGCTGTTCGTCTCGTGGGCTGGGCCGAGCGCGATGGCGGGTACATCGACAACATACCGGGAAGCGTTACGTATCCGCAGGTACCGATTCCGCCGCCGTACCCGCCGGCTCTAGGCACGGTAAATCCCTGGACGCGCAGCGTCTGTCTCGCGAACACGAGCCCGGCCCCGGCGGGATGTCAGACCTCCCCCACCCAGGCCTCGAAGCGCTTCAACTCGGTCGACACCTACGGCGCCCGGGCAGCGCTCAAAGTCGACCTGAACGATTCCTGGTCGATCACCCCGACCCTCATGGGGCAAAAAACCGACGCTCACGGCAGCTTTGCGGTGGATCCCACCATCGCCGGCAGGCTGTCGACCCAGCGCTATTACCCGGACTCCATCACCGACAAGTGGTGGCAGGCTGCCCTCACGCTGGAGGGCAAGGTGAGTAACTTTGACATCACCTACGCCGGCGGTTACCTCAAGCGCGACGACGAGACGCAATCAGACTACACGGACTACACGTTCGCGTATGCCAAGCAGACGTATTACGTGAGCTACGTGGAGTACAACACCGGCGGCGGCATCAACCCCACGCAGCGCATCGCGGGCCGGGACGGCTACCGCAAGATGAGCCACGAGCTGCGCCTCACGTCACCCAAGGAGAACCGACTGCGCTTCATCGGCGGTCTGTTCTACGAACGCCAGCAGCACTACATTCTGCAGGATTACCTCATTGACGAGATGCCGACTTTCAATTCCGTCACCGGATGGCCACATACGCTGTGGCTCACGGACCAGATACGCGTCGACCGCGATTACGCGGTGTTCGGGGAGCTGAGTTTCGACTTCACGCCGCAGCTCATCGGAACCGTGGGTTACCGGTTCTTCAGATACGACAACTCCCTCGATGGCTTCTTTGGCTTCGGCGCACACAACCCGCTCGGCTCGTCCACCGGTGAGAACTCCACCGTTGTCAAGCGTGGCGTCGACTGCGTGCAGCCGGGAATACTCGGGGGTCCGTGCGTCGACCTTGCCAACGAGGTGAAGAAGAACGGGTCGACCCCGAAGTTCAACCTCACCTACAAGTTCGACGACAATCACATGGTGTACGCCACGGTCTCCAAGGGCTTCCGGCCCGGCGGTATCAACCGCCGCCTGCAGGCGCCACCCGACCCACCCCTCGCGACCTATGTTCCGGACTTTCTGAAGAACTACGAGATCGGATTCAAGACCAGCTGGATGAACAACCATCTGCGCTTCAATGGCGCGTTCTTCTGGGAGGACTGGCAGAACTTCCAGTTCGGATTCCTGGGCCAGAACTCCTTCACCGTGATTCGCAACGCGGGCGCTGCGCGCATCAAAGGTGCAGAACAGGAGATCGAATGGGCGGTTGCGCAAGGACTTACCATCAGCGCTGCGGCGACCGAACTCGATCCGAAGCTGAGCAAGGATTTCTGCTATGACACGGACACGACCACGGGCCAACCGTTTCCACTATCGTCGTGCGCGCCGTACAACGCTGTTCCATCCGGCACGCAGTTACCTACCACGCCGAAATTCAAGGGCAACCTGATCGCGCGCTACACCTTCCCGATGGGAGGTATGGAGGGGCATGTTCAGGGCAGTTTCGCCTACCAGAGCTCAAGCAACTCACAGCTGGCACCGGCAGCGAACGCACTGATCGGCACTCAGTCCGCCTACGGCCTGGCTGACTTCCTGGGCGGGATCCGCATGGGGAATTTCACGGCGGAGCTCTTCGTCCAGAACGCGTTCGACAAGCGGGTCGAGCTTTTCCGGTTCGCGGAGTGCACGATCTTCGGAGGGACGACGGGGTTCTACCCGGGGGTTCCGATCTGCGGGCAGAAGCCGCTGGCCAGTATCGTCACGCCGCGCACGATCGGACTGCGCTTCGGACAACGCTTCTAGAGCCTTCCGGCTCTCGCGAGCGTCATCGGCGCGGTGCACCTCATGCGGTGCACCGCGCTTTTTTGTGGAAGGCGAGACACCCCCTTTTGGGGAGATGGGCTTCGGGAGCGGAATGCGGCACATTTGCACCCTGCGCCGGGAACAAGCGCGCGTCCTTCGAGGGCACCCCGTTTGAGCGAATCCGCCCGAGCCTCGGCTGTCAGCACCGCCCGCGCCGCCGGGCGCACGGCCTTCAGCATCCTCGCGGCCATCAGCTTCTGCCACCTGCTGAACGACATGATCCAGTCGCTGCTGCCGGCGCTGTATCCGATGCTGAGGAGCTCGTATCAGCTGAGCTTCACGCAGATCGGGCTTCTCACCTTCACCTTTCAGTTCACCGCATCGCTCCTGCAGCCGCTGGTGGGGGCATTCGCCGACAAGAGTCCCCGCCCCTATTCACTCGCCGCCGGCATGGGTTTCACGCTGGTGGGGCTGGTGCTGCTCGCCTTTGCCGACAGCTACGCGCTGCTGCTGTTCGCGGCCGCACTCATCGGCACCGGCTCTTCGGTGTTCCACCCCGAATCCTCACGCGTGGCGCGCATGGCCTCCGGCGGCAAGCACGGCCTGGCGCAATCGGTGTTCCAGGTCGGCGGTAACTTTGGTACCGCGGCGGGCCCGCTGCTGGCGGCCTTCATCGTGCTGCCCCGCGGCCAGTCGAGCGTGGCGTGGTTCTCGGGTGCGGCACTGCTCGGCATCGTGGTGCTCATCAATGTCGGGCACTGGTACAAGACACACGGCATCACCCGCCTGGCGCACGCGGCTGGATCGCAGGCATCGCGCGCGCCGCGCCGTCACGTCGTCCTCGCCATCGCGGTGCTGCTGGCGCTGGTCTTCTCGAAGTACATCTACCTCGCGAGCCTCACGAGCTATTACACCTTCTATCTCATCGACCACTTTCACGTTTCGGTGCGCAGTTCGCAGCTGCTGCTGTTCGTGTTCCTAGCCGCCGCCGCGGTGGGCGGCATGGCCGGCGGCCCCCTGGGAGATCGGCTCGGCAGCAAGTACATCATCTGGGCCTCGATCCTGGGTGTCGTGCCGTTCACGCTCCTGCTGCCACACGCGAATCTCTTCTGGACCAGTGTGCTCACCGTGCCGATCGGCCTGATCATCTCCTCGGCATTTCCGGCGATCGTGGTGTACGCGCAGGACCTGCTGCCCGGCCGCACCGGCATGGTCGCGGGACTGTTCTTCGGACTGGCATTCGGCATGGGCAGTGTCGGCGCGGCGGTGCTCGGCAAGCTCGCGGACCACAGCGGCATCGATTTCGTCTACCAGGTCTGCGCTTTCCTGCCGCTGATCGGGCTGCTGGCCGCGTTTCTGCCCGATGTCCACCAGCAGCACGCCCCACGCGCGGGTTGATATGCTGGCGGCGTGAAGCTGCTGTCGCGGACCCTGCTGGATGAACTCGCCGCGAAGGCGGCGGCGAGCCCGCGCGCCCGCGCTCATCACAACATCCACGCCACACCCGCCGATCCGGTGCAGCGCTTCCTGGTTGTGGCGCAAGGCGACTCGTACTTCCGACCGCATCGGCATGCGACGCGCTCGGAGCTTGCGCTGATCGTGCGCGGGCGCCTGGATGTGCTGACCTTCGATGAGCGCGGCCGCGTGACGGCGCGCTACGGCGTCGGCGACGGGACGGCAAGCATTGCCTACGAAACGCCGCAGGGCACCTGGCACACGGTGGTGCCGGGCGCCGGTGGCGGCGCATTCCTCGAGGTCAAGGAGGGCCCGTACGATCCGGCCACTTCGGCCGAATTCGCCGCCTGGGCGCCCGCCGAGGGCCACGCGTCGGTGCCGAAGTTTCTTGAATGGTTACGCAGCGCGCAGCCCGGAGACAAGCCGCCGGCTTGACGCTACCGTGGCGCGCAGCTTATGCGCCGTCGCGTGCCAGAGCCTGCTGCCGCAGGTACCTGCCCAGTTCGTCCCCTCTCATGATGGTCTCGACGTAGCTGAAGGTCCCGGCTTGCTTCGCTTCCCGCGCCGCCGCAAACAGACCGGTGATCGCGGCGCGATACAGCGAGGTGGAAAGGCTCACTCGCCTGACCCCGGCGGCCACAAGATCGGCGAGCGCGAACGATCTGCCGCGCATCCCGACCATGAAGTTGAACGGCTTCGTGAGCGCGCTGCACACGATGCGCACCGCGGCAAGATCGGGCAACCCCGGTGCAAACAGCACATCAGCGCCGGCGCGCTCGAAGGCCTGCAGGCGGCGCACGGTGTCGTCCAGGTCAGGCTTGTCGTGCAGGAAGTTCTCGGCGCGCGCGGTGAGCATGAACGGGAACGGCAGGCGGTGGGCCGCCTCCGCCGCGGCCGCCACGCGCTCCACCGCCTGTCCCATCGCATGGATCGGCGCGCGCGGATTGCCGCTGGCATCCTCGATCGAGCCGCCCACGAGGCCGGCGGCGGCGGCCAGGCGGATGGTTTCCGCCGCCGTCTCGGGTGAGTCGCCAAAGCCGTTCTCCAGATCGGCGGCCACGGGAAGCGGGCTTACGGCCACGATCAGACGCGCGTGCGCCAGCGCCTCCTCGCGCGTGATCTCACCGTCGAGCTTGCCCAGCGTCGCCGCGCACGCAGCGCTCGAGGTCGCGAGCGCCTCAAATCCCACTCCCGCCATGACGCTCGCCGAGCCGCCATCCCAGACGTTGGGAATCACGAAGATGCCGGGAGTCTCGTGCAGCGCGCGAAAGCGCATCGCCTTGTCGTGTTGGCTCGGCATGACCCTGACTCCTTTAGAAGCGCCTGTCCGCGGGCTGGCGGTGTCGTAGACTCTGGCACAACCGGTCACACGGGAGCCAGCCCACGGTGATCCGCTTCATCGCCCTCGCCCTCGCCACCCTCGGTGCGGCCACGGACTGCGGACTGAGTGCGGCCGCGCAAGCCGTTTGCAATCACGACCCCGCCGCGGCACCCGTGCTGGCGCGTTTGCGCGCGGCGCTGGCGCGCGGGCGCTTCGTGGCCTATCAACCGACGTCCCTGCAGGTGACGAACGGCCGCGTCACGCCGGCTGATGCTGCGAGTATCCGCGCCGATCTCGCGATCCTGAGGCGGCGGTTCGATTCGCTCGTCACCTACGATGCGGTGCACGGTGCCGAGAGCATCCCGTCCATCGCGGCGTCCCTGAAGTTTCGCGCTCTCATCATCGGGGTGTGGAACCCGCTCGATGAGGCAGAACTCAACGCAGCGACTGACGCCGCGCGCAGCTACCCGCAGCTGGTCGTGGGAGTGTCCCTCGGCAATGAGCTGCTCTTCAGTCGGCGCAGCGACCCCGCCGCGCTGGGCGTGGCCATCGCTCGAGTGCGCGCCCGGCTGCCTCATACGCCACTGTCCACCACCGAGCCGTTCCACATCTACTACCCGGAGTCGGCCGCGGCGCTGCTCGGGGAACTGGATTTCCTCCTGATCAACGTGCATCCCATCTTCCAGCCGTGGTTCCGCGACGCGCCCGACAGCACCGCCGCGCAGTTCGTGTTGAACGTGGTGATGAAGCTCGCGCAGAGCTACTGCGGACCCATCCTGGTGAGGGAAACGGGCGTGCCGACGGCACCCGCGAGCGCCGGCTTCACCGAGGCACGGCAGGCGTCCTTCTACCGGCAGCTGCGCCAGCACTTTCCCGCCAACAGCGACCGCGCCTTCGCGTACTTCGCCGCCTTCGACGCCCCGTGGCGCAGCGAGGATGCCAGCCCGGTGCCAGGGCCGCACCCGGAAGAATCACATTGGGGGCTGTACGATGCCGCGCGGCATGCGAAGCCGGCGGCCCGCCAGCTCCCGCCGCTCACTTCACCGCCAACTCCACCTTGACCTTGTCGCCGCTGTCGGGCTTCGGCGGCGCGTTGACGATGAACACGCGCGCCGCATCGACCTGGCCATCCGACAGCAGCGCATCCTGAATCGCCTGCGCGCGCTGCTTGCCGAGTGCCTCGAGGTCGGCATCCGGCACCTCGATGTGATTGATCAGTGCGGCGTTGAGATCCGCGATGGCCGCCTCGTACGCCGGCGTCTCCTTCGCCTTGGCCGCCTGCAGCGCCGCGGCCGACGGCGGCAGCTGTGCCTCCTTGCCCAGATCCGCCTGGTACTGATCCACGAGCAGCTGAAAGTGCTTTTCGGGATCGCTGAGCGCCATCTCGCCGGCGGTATCCGGGTGTTTCTTGCCCTGGCTGGTGTTTTGCGCTCGCGCCAGCAATTCCTGGCGCAGCCGCGCGGCAGCGATCTGCGGACGATCAAGACCGGGCGAGAACACGATCGGCACATCGAGCTTCAGCTGCGGCCGCTCCTTGAGCGCCTTCACGAGCGATGCCAGCTGCTCCTTGACGGGCGGATCGAGCTCGGCGCTGCCGGCGGCAAACTCGACGATGTTCGGGTGCTCGCCGCCGCCAAACAGATGGCCCAGCAGCGCAAACGGTGCGGTGGCAGCCTTGACGATCAGGTTGACGAACGCCTTCCAGATGATCGGTCCGATGCTGAAAGTCGGATCATCCAGCGAGCCGTTCATCGGCAGGTTGATATCGATCACGCCGTTGCGATCCTTGAGCAGCGCCACTGCGATCTTCAGCGGCAGGTGCACGGCATCCGGGCTCTCGACCCGGTCACCGAGCTGCAGATCATCGACGACGAAGTGCTGCTGAGCCGCGAGCTGGCGCTGCTCGACCTTGTAGGAGACGTCGACCGACAGCTTGCCCTTGTCGATCTTGTAGCCGGCAAAATGACCGGAATACGGATTCACGATGGTGAGATCGAGATCCTTCATGCTCATCGTGACGTCGGTGTAGAGCTGCGCCGAAAGCACGTTGATCTGCCCGCCGATATGCACCGGGGAGTAACGATCGACCTTGCCGTTGAGTTCCACCTTGGCACGTGACTTCGGATCGGAGGACAGCCCGCTCACCGTGCCCTGAAGCGTCTGGATCCCCACGGCAAAGCTCGGCTTGATCCACAGGTCGGAGTAGTCGGCCGAGCCGTTGATGAACCTGACAGTGGCGATCGACACGGGGAAAGGTGTCGCCGCGCTGGCGGCAGGGGCCGCCGTTTGCACCGGCGCCGCGGCGCGCCGGCCGGATGCGGCCGTATCCGCGGCCGACGGGTTGTCCGTGGCGGGTGGCGTCCTGGATGCAGCGCCCGGCGGGGTGAGTATGTTGTTGATATTCACGGTGCGATCGGGGGCGATGATCATGCGTACGTAGGGTTCGAGCGCGGTCACAGTCCCGATGCGCACACCCGCGGGCTTCGAGCGGTAGCTCAGATCTGCGATGAGCAGCTCCTTCCACTTGACGAAGTCCTGCTTCAGCGCGTTGTCCACGGTACTCAATCCCGCGACCCGCGTCTTACCCTTGACGGCGAGCGAGCCATCCGCGCCGCGCTCGATGTCGAGCTTGGCGCCGAGCGTCCCCTTGAGCAGGGTCATCGACGTGTACTGCGCGATGTAGGGCTGCAACGCCTGCAGACCGAGGTCCGCAGCCTCGACGTGCGCGCTCACGGCGCCGGACTTAGCGGTGACCCGGGCCTTGGCGTCGATCCTGCCCGAGCTGTTGACGCCCGAATCGAGCGCGAGGTCGAGCGTGTCGTCCGGTGAGGTATTGAAGCCGGCAACGTGGACGTTCAACGGATCGAGCACGAGGGTGGCGGCCGGTTTGATCTGGCGATCCTCGGCAGACACCTTGACAGCGGCGATTGCGATGTCGGGCACCGACACCGTCCAGGCAGGCGTGCTGGGGCCGGTGCTTGCCGGCGAAGTCGCCGCCGCGGGCGCAGCCGCTGCTGTGGGAGCGTCCGCTTGCGCAGGCGCCGTGCGCTGCGTAGCAGGCGCAGCAGGTGCAGCGACCAGATCGAGCAGATTCAGCCGTCCCTGCTCGCTCATCCAGGCCTTCACGTCACCGCCGGAAACCTGCACCTTCGCGACGTCGACCGAGTGCCTGCTCATGTCGAGCCGCGTGTCGGCGATCTCGATGCGCCCCAGGTCGATGCAGTTCTCGGCAGCGCCGTTGGGCTTGAGACCGAGCTTGGTCACCAGGATGTTGTGCACGTTGAGCTTGAGGCCCAGCGGGCCACCCTCACCCGCCAGATCGTAATCGCCCTTGATGGCGATGACACCCGAGGCCATCTCGAATGACAGGCTCTCGCGGAGGTACCTCCACAGCGTGCGCGCCTGCAGGTCGGCGATCTCGAACACGCCGTGCGAGGACACGGGCTCGAGGCGCAGCGTGCCGCTCCAGATGAGCCGCTCGCCCTCGGGCGAGGCCGCGTTCAGCGTGTAACCGTTGCCGGTCCTGGCGGTGGTACTGAAGTCGCGCAGCTCGAAGGCGATGGGCTTGAACTCCGCGTGAAACGGCCGCGTCCGATCCTGATCCTCGAACGCCGCGGTCCCCGAGATCACGGCCAGGCGCTGGATGAACAGCCGCATGGGTTCCGATTTCGGTTGCGGCTTTGCGGGCGCGCTGGGAAAGCCCTTGCCGAGGTCGGCAAGATTCAGCGCGCCGTCGGCACGTATCACGGCACGCACGTAGGGTTGCTGGAGGATGATCTCGCCAAAGCTCGGAGCGAGCCGCCACAGGCTCGCCAGCCGCAGACCGACGTGCAGCCGGTTAAACGACAGCAGGGGCTGCCCGTCGTCATCCGGCAAAGAGAACCTGCTGACATCCAGCGCCAGCGTGAACGGGTTGAAGCGGATTTCGCCGATGGCGACAGCGCGGCCGTAATGCTGGCGTACAAAGTCCTGCAGGCCCCGGCGCGCGTAATACGGCACGGCCAGAAAGCCGGCGGCGCCGTACGCGCCGAGGAGCACCACGGCGATAGCGAGGCCGATGAGATAGCGTCGATAACGGCCCATGGATCCGCGCTCCGTTTTTCTTGGGCGCTCCCGGAAGGCTCATGCTGTGGTCGATAAGACCCTACATCAATTCTTGTCTACGTGGAATCGGTGTGTATTGACCCGTAGCGGACCCGACTCCAGTACCGACACCCTCTTCGTGGCAACTGCATTTTCTGGGTACGCTTTTGCTTCGCCTCTCTCGATGTAGATGACCGCCAGCGTCCAACGCGCATGCTCCTCTCCCAGCTGGATCGCCTTCTCGAGGTAGGGGATACCCTTATCGAAGAGCGTCGCCCAAATCGCTATGTGCGCTGGCGTACGGACTGCGCGTTGCATTGTGCCGAAGGATTAGATGTGACAATCCCGCGCGAACGGGACTAACACGAATCTCGGGAGAAACTAATGGCTTGGGAGGCGTCCTCCCAAGCCATCTTTCCCGATTTGGTGCTCAGCCGGGCGCGGCGCGCGGACGGCTTATTCAGCCATGAGGTCAGTCGTCGTGGTGGTGCCCGTGCTCGTGGTCACGATCGCGATCGCCGCGATCCTCGTCCCCATGTCCGTGATTGCCATGGTCATGGTGACCGTGATCGCGCTCCCCGCGGTCGGGACGATAGCCGGGTTCATACTCGGCGGATCTCACGAAATACACCGGCCGGTTGCAGGCGTTGTACTCATGGCAATGCTTGCGCCAGTGCTTCGCATGACCCGGCGGCACGTGCAGGTAGATCGGCTCCATCGGCACCGGCTGAGCCACCACCACCGGAACGGCGACTAGCGGCTGCGCGTAGACGACCTGCGGCGGCGGCCGGTTACCCAGCACCACCTGGCCGTACACGCCAGGAACGATTTCGCCGGTGATCGTCGCATTGACACTCACACTCTGCGCGTGCGCCAGGGGCACGACCGCCACCAAGGCCACCGCCGACTGCAACACGAAACGAATCGCTCTCATAAAGTCTTCTCCTCAGGACGTCGTCGTTCGCACACACGGTGCGCACTATGCCAACCCGTACCGTGAATGACACACCCCGGGCCCTGAACGGACCGTGAACTGTGACGCGCCTCGCACTCTAGAGGGGCTCGATCAGGCTCGCATCGTCCGGCAACTTCGGGCTGTTCACCCGGCGACTCACCTTCCAGGCCACCATGAGTTCCTCCGGGTAGCTCTTGAGCGTCACCTGTGCGTCCTGCATCGCACCCGAGAGCCAGACCTCCTGCTC
The DNA here is from genome assembly GCA_041485725.1 of Steroidobacteraceae bacterium. GTDB lineage: Bacteria > Pseudomonadota > Gammaproteobacteria > Steroidobacterales > Steroidobacteraceae > 13-2-20CM-66-19. The sequence continues at coordinate 8,144 of JBGPKC010000018.1, read as the reverse complement.
GCTTTCAGCGAGAATCGCCGGCATGCGTGGCTTCCCGTTGTGGACCTCGGCCAGCAGGCGGTTTGCAGGCACCGTGATCAGCGTGCAGGAGAAAACGTACGATCCGTCCTGCCGCCGCGAGCGATCCCACAGGCCTGCGACGCCGAACACCTCGCGGTCGGCGAGCTGCACAAAAAAGGGATCGCGCGTACCGTCCTCGTTCACGTGCGGCTCATAGAAGCCGCCCATGACCAGAATGCATCGCTGACCGCGCTGCCACGGATCCCTGTAACTCGGAGCGCTCGCGATGCGCTCGACCCTGGCGTTGATGGTGGACGCCTTGAGCGGCACTCCGTATGCCCAGTAGGGAATCAGGCCCCAGCGCATCATCGCCGCTTCGCGCTCGCCGGACTCTGCCACGACGACCGGAACCTGCTCGGTCGGCAGCACCCGGTAGCTCAGCGGATACTCCCAGCGCCCGCGCCGGATCCCCATTGCCCGCTCGGCCTTCGCGGCTTGCGCAAGGATGTACTTGCCGCACATGGACTTTTGCCCCAAACAGTGTCGTGGGCACTCTAGCACTGTGTGGACGGGCGCCGGCGGCGTTGCCCACACTCGCGCCATGCTCCCATGGAATTCGGTCGAGAGGCTGCGCGATCACTTCGGCGATTACGTCATCGTCGTCACCTGCCGCACCTGCCGGCACTCACGCGAAATGACGCCCGCGTTTCTCGCGCGTCATTGCCGCTGCGGCTGGGATGAACCGATCGCCAATATCATCGCGAGATTCCGCTGCCGCTGCGGCAAGAAGCTCGTCGACGTGCAGGTGGGGTTCAACCGCAAGCCGCGCGGTTGGGTGAAGAACCCATCGTGATCAGTCCGCAGCCTTCGCACGCGAGAAATCGCGCTGGATGATCCGGTACAGCACCGCGGTGAAGCGCTCGGCTTCGGCACGTGTCATGTGCGACCACTCGGGGAGGTTGTAGCCCTGCATCTCGGGGTAGTCCTCGAAGTGAATGCCCGGAGCGCCGCTGGCGGTCAGCAGCGCATCCCAGGTTCGGGCACGCGGAAAATAGCGCTTCTCGAATTCAAGATATGCCCCGGTGCTGGGCATACGCACGAACAACACTTTCACCCCGCGAGCGCGAAGCTGCGCGACCGCTTTCGCCATCCGCTCGATCTGTTCCTTCTCGACCTTCAGAGCCTCCGCGGGCGAGGGATCATCGTCGGTCGGCACGAACTCCTGCTGCCAGATGCGGCGTGCCAGCGCGCGATACTCCGGATCCGTGTCAACCTTGCTCCACAGGTGAGTGTTGCGGTCGGCCTCGGTCTCGGCCAGCTTGCGCACCCTGATGGACGAACGCAGGCCCGGGCGGGCCGGCCAGGGCTGGCGCGCGAGCACGGTCTGCAGCGCGTAGTCGGGATCGTCAAATGCGAGGTACGGCTCGATCAGGCGCATGGACAGCCATTGACCGATCCGCTGGGACGGCGACTCCTTGAGCGCGTAGCGGATGGCACCGGCGCGATACTCATAGCCCGAAAAGAACAGATCAGGCTCCACTGCGATCAGCACGCGGCCGGTAAACTTGGGATCCGCCGCGAGGTCCTCGACGGCCTTGAGGGGCGACGTGCCTTCGAAGGAGAGCTGGATCGGACGCCTGCCGTCGAGGCGCTCCCACACCGGCAGCTGGATATCGAAATAAAGGCGCGAGGCGCCCAGGAGCACGGTCGCATCTCCTTCGCCGGCATCGATGCGCCGGCGCTGGATCGCCCACAGGCCGTAGGTATTGGCGATGCTCGGCCTTACGCCGTACGCCCGCCAGTACTCCTCCCAGCCGGCAACCAACAGCACGAGGAGCAGCACGGCGCCGATCAGGATCCTGCCCCAGGGCTGCGCGGGCACCGGGCGCAGGGGGACCGGCTGCGCCACACCCGGCCGGTCGGCGGCGGTCTGCCGCGCGTAGCGGTCGGGCACCTCGCCCACGCGGTCAGAACTGGAAGTAGATGAACGCATTTCCAGCTCCCTGGGCAATGACAATTGCAAAGGCCATCAACGCCCAGATCATGCACAACGCCAACGCCGGGGCGCGTGCCACAACCGACTCCAGCGTGCGCGCGCGCATCAGCCAGTGCGTGAGCACGATCCCGCCCACGATCGCGGCCACCGAAATGAGGCTGAAGGTCGCCAGGATCGGCTTGGCGGCGGCGTTCTGGCCGAACATGCCGCGCAGCACGATCCAGGCCTTACTGAAGGTCTTGGCGCGAAAGAACACCCAGGTCACATTGACCAGCATGTAGGTGAGAAGGCCGAGCGCCACGAAGGCAAGCGGTCCGGGCTGGTAGTTGGCGAAGCGCGCGCGCAGCGCCCGCTCGGCCGCGAGATACACACCGTGCAGCCCGCCCCAGGCGACGAAGGTCCAGTTCGCGCCGTGCCACAGGCCGCCCAGCAACATGGTCATCATCAGCGCGACATAGGTGCGGCGCGCACCGTGACGATTACCGCCGAGCGGAATGTACAGATAGTCGCGCAGCCACGAGGACAGCGTGATGTGCCAGCGGCGCCAGAAATCCGTGAACCCCACCGCCGCGTACGGGAAGCGGAAGTTGTCCGGCATGGCGAATCCGAGGCACAGGGCCGCGCCGATCGCGGTGGTCGAATAGCCGGCGAAGTCGCAGAAGATCTGGCCGCTGAACGCCAGCGTCGCCGCCCAGGCATCCAGCGCTCCCGGGATCTTGTCGCTGTCGTAGACACGCTCCGCCGCGCTCGCGAGGAAACTGTCGGCGAGCACGACCTTGTTGAAGAGACCCAGTGTCATGAGGGCCAGCCCGAAGCGCAGCTGCTGCCCGCTGGCGCGGCGAGGTTGCGCGAACTGCGGCACGAGCTCCGTCGGGCGCATGATGGGACCGGCCACCAGGTGCGGGAAGAACGTCACAAACAGGGCGTAATCGAGCAGGTTCTGCGCCGGCGCCGCGCGGCGCAGGTACACGTCCAGCGTGTACGACATGGTGGCGAACGTATAGAAGGAGATGCCGACGGGCAGGACGATGTCGTAGTGGGCGGGGTGATAGGCGATTCCGACCGCCGACATCAGGGAAGTGAAGTTGTCGAGCAGGAACTGTCCGTATTTGAAATACCCCAGCAGGCCCAGGTTCGCGATCACCGACAACAGCATCCAGGCATGGCGGGTCCGGGCGCGCTGCGCCTTCACCAGTCCCTGTGCCGCGTACCAGTCGACCACGGTCGACACCCACAGCAGGATCACGAACGGCGGGTTCCACGCCGCGTAGAACAGGTAACTCCCGATCAGCAGGTTGATTTTCTTCGCGGTCCACGGCAGTGGCAGCGAATGCAATGCGAGCACGCACGCGAAGAACACCACGAACGTGAGCGAGTTGAAGACCATGGTGCTCCGCCACCCGCCTGCGGGCGGGTCGGCGAGTTCTCCCCCGGAATGCCCGTTCAGGGCTTTTCGCCATCATGAATCAGCAGGGCCGTGCCAGGCAACGTCGCCGTGCGCCCGTAAGGTCGGCCGCGTGGCCGCGTGAATACCTCACGCGGCCACGTCGCTTCGGCACATTACATCGACGGTGCGCTCAGGATGCGCCAGTCGCCGCCGACTTCATCGCAGCCTCGGCACGCCGCTGCATCTCCTCGGGAGGGACATCTTCCACGTGCGTGGCGACCGTCCAGACGTGACCGAATGGATCTTCCAGGGTGCCCGAGCGGTCGCCGTAGAATTGATCCACGACCGGCCGCTGCGCCTTCGCCCCGGCCTTGACGGCGCGTTCGAACACCGCGTCCACATCCTCCAGGTACAGCAGAATGCTGACGCTCGAGCCACCGAGCGAGCGTGGGCCGCGGTAGCCCATGGCGGGATGCTCGTCGGCCAGCATGATCACGGAGTCGCCGATCTTGATCTCGGCGTGACCCACTCTGCCCTGCGGATCGGCCATGCGCAGCAGCTCCGTCGCACCGAAGGCGCGCTTGTAGAACTCGATCGCGTCCGCCGCGCCCTTGATGATCAGGTACGGGGTCGCCGTGCGGTATCCATCGGGAATCGCTTTTGTGGCCATGGCTCAAGCTCCTTCCATTATCTCCTTGGCGGAGCTTACTCCCGCGCAGGTGGCAAGTTAATGACGAATGCGGGGCCTTCGCACGCCACTGGATAGAGCGGCGCGCGCATTCTGTCGCTGCCAGACCCAGTACGTCACGCTCAGACAAATAAGAAATGGCAAGCCGAACACCAGCGTCATGCGAAATGCATCCGTGAACGCGGTCGTCAGCAGAACCGCTGCCATGAGCGCAGCACCGAGCAGCGTCGTGACGGGAAAGCCGTACATGCGGAAGCGCAACGGCGCAGCCCCGCTGAGCGCACGCGCGCGGCGAAAGCGATAGTGGGTAATGAAGATCATCATCCAGGTGAACATGGCGCCAAAGGCGGAGATCGACACCATGAGAATGAACGCCGACTTCGGCGCCACGATGCTCAGCACGGTGGCCAGCGCGATGCCGATGCTCGACAGCAGCAGCGCCTGCACCGGCACGCTGCGCCGATTGAGGAGGCCAAAGCGCCGCGGGGCATGCCCGGCCCGCGACAGGCTGAACATCATGCGCGTCGTGATGTAGAGCTGACTGTTCATCGCCGACAGCGCGGCGACCAGGATGACGAAGTTGAAAATGCCGGCGGCAGCCGGCACCCGCAGCGCGCGCATGACCTTCACGAACGGGCTCTCCTCGATGCCCGCAGCGGTCCACGGCACGATCGCCAGCACCAGGGCGAGTGTCAGCAGATAGAAGAGGATCAGCCGAAACACCGTCGAACGAAATGCGCGCGCGATGGCAATCTCGGGCTGCGCAGCCTCCCCCGCCGCGACGGCGATCATCTCGATGCTCAGGTAGCTGAATATTGCGACGATCACCGCGACCCACGCTCCCCACACACCCCGGGGCAGGAAGCCGCCGTGGGCAGTGTAGTTCTGAAAGCCGACCGCGGCGGCGCCGGCGCCTGAGCTGGTGGCCGCGGCCGGTGCGCGCAGCACGATATAACCCGCGAGCAGGATGAATATCACGATGGCCGTGACCTTGATCGCCGAGAACCAGTACTCGACAGCGCCGAAGACGTTCACGCTGCGGGCATTCACCCCGATCAGGAGCCCTGAGAAGGCCACGATCCACAGCCAGCCCGGGAGAGTGGGGAACCAGAAGCGCATGTAGAGTGCGACCGCCGTGACTTCGGTCCCTACCGCCAGCACGATGCAGGTCCAGTACGCGTAGCGCACCAGAAAACCTGCCAGCGGACCGATGTAATACTCCGCGTAGGCGCCAAAGGACCCGGAAGTGGGGTGCGCGACGGTCATTTCCGCCAGGCACCCCATGAGCAGCAGTGCGACCACCGCGCCGATGGCGTAACTCACCAGCACCCCGGGTCCCGCCAGACTGATCGCGAAGCCGCTGCCGAGAAACAGTCCGGTGCCGATCGCTCCGCCGATGGCGATCATGGTGAGGCGGCGTGCACTCAGGCTGCGCCGCAACCCGCGCTCACGCTCGATGATGTTGTCGAAGCTCGTCGCCCCGTCGCTCATTCGTTTACTGATGGGCTTTGCCGGCTGCGGAGTCTACACTGCGCCTTAAGTATGATTCGAACAGCCTTCCGCTATCGCGTGCCGCTGCTCACCGCGCTCGCACTCGCGTGGCTCGGCAGCGCGTTCGCCGCATCGGCCGCGCTCGATGCGCTGAGTTCCAGAGACGCCGCCGGCGGATTGCGCGCTGCCCTGTCGAAGGGTATCGATGTGGCGGTGGCGCAGCTCGGCACCAACAATGGATTTCTCAACGACACCAAGGTAGCGATCCCGCTGCCGTCGGCGCTGGAGAAGGCGGAGCGTGCGCTCAGTCGGGTCGGCATGGGTGGGCAGGGCGATGAGCTCAAGGCCACCATGAATCACGCTGCCGAGAAAGCGGTGGCGCAGGCGAAGCCGGTATTCAAGCAGGCGCTGCAGCACATGACGGTGTCGGATGCCAAGGGCATCCTCACCGGCGGCGATGACGCCGGCACGCAGTACTTCCGCCGCGCCACGAGCGCACAGCTGACCGGGAAGTTCAAACCGATCGTCGCGGCTGAGATCGCCAAGCTCGGCCTGACCGCAAAATACAACGAGTACGCCGGCAAGGCGGCGCAACTCGGGCTGCTGCCATCCCAGGACGCGAATCTCAACGATTACGTGACCGCGAAGGCCCTCGACGGCCTGTTCAGCCGCATCGCGGACGAGGAGCACGAGATCCGCAAGGATCCGCTCGGGCAGGCGAGTTCGCTCATCAAGAAGGTGTTCGGCACGCTGTAGGGCCGGAGATGGACAAGACCACCCTGACGGCCCTTCTATCTGTGCAGTCACGACCAGCAGCATCTTGCCGGGCTGCAATGGTTGCTGGGCAAGATCGCAGCCTCACACCTGGCCTAAGCATTAGCCGCGCAGTCGCAGTCCCTGCGGATCGTAGAGCGGCTCCAGGCGCACGGTCGCGGCCCGCATCTCGCCCAGGATGTCGATCTCGAATCGCGCGCCCTCGCGCGCGAGCGCGGCCGGCACGTAGCCGGCGGCGAGGCTCTTGCCAACGCAATGGCCGTAGGCGCCCGATGTCACGTAGCCGACCGCCGCGCCGTCTTTCATGATCGACTCGTAGCCGACCACCTCCGCGTCGGCGTCCGCCACCTCCATGACGACGAAGCGGCGCTGCGCGCCGGCTGCGCGTTCGGCGAGTGCCGCCGCACGACCGGTGAAATCGGGCTTGGTGAAATCGACGAAGCGATCGAGCCCGGTCTCACCCGGCGTGTAGTCCGGCCGGAAGTCCTTGTTGAACGAGCCGTAGGCCTTCTCCAGCCGTAGCGAGGACAGGGCGCGCCCGCCGAAGTGTACGAGACCCAGCTCGCGCCCCGCGTCCCACAGGTCATCGTAGAGCGAGGCGAAATAGTCGGGCGTCGTCCAGATCTCGTAGCCCAGTTCACCGGTGAACCCGGCACGCGTGAGGATGGCCGGCGCGAAGCCGACGGCCGTCTCCCTGACCTGGAACAGCTTGAACGCTGACGGCGACAGATCGTCACGCACCAGGCGCTGCACCAGTTGCCGCGACTTCGGGCCCGCGATCGACACGCCGTTGAGGCTCGACGCAGCCGAGCGCAGCCATACATCCGCGGCTGGCGCAGCAAGCCAGAACCAGCGCAGGTGGAACTCCTCGGCAAAGCCCGACCCCACGATGAGGAAGCGGTCGTCGGCGAGACACGCAATCGACAGGTCCCCCATGATCCGGCCGGCGGGGTTCAGCATGGGCGCGAGCGCGAATCGCCCGGGTTTGGGTAGGCGGGAGGCAAACACCCGGTCGAGCCACGCGCGCGCCCCGCGCCCCGCGACCTCGTACTTCCCATAGTTGGTGGTCTCGTAGAGACCGACCGTGCTGCGTACCGCCTGACACTCGGCCCGCACGACCGGGAAGGCTTCCGAGCGCCGATAGGTCGGGGTCTCCGTCGGCGCGACGCCGGCCGGTGCGAACCACAGGGCATTCTCGAGCCCGAAGTTCGCGCCCATGACCGCGCCGGCCGCCTGCAGCCTGTCGTAGATCGGCGAGCGGCGCACCGGACGGGCCGCGGGCAGCTCCTCGTTCGGGTAGGCGAGTCGAAAGCGACGCGAGTAGTTCTCGGGGACCTTGAGGGAGGTGTATTTCGGCGTCGCGAACGCGCCGAACCGCGCGACGTCCATGGAAATGATGTCCTGGCCCGGATCGTTCTCCGCCATCCAGCGCGACAGCACCAGCCCGATGCCCCCGCCCTGGCTGAACCCGGCCATGACGGCGCAGGCAACCCAGAAGTTCCTCACGCCCCGGACCGGTCCGACCAGCGGATTGCCGTCGGGAGCGAACGTGAACGGACCGTTCACCGCCTTCCTGATGCCGACCCGTCCCAGTGCCGGGAAGTGCCTGAAGCCGACCTCGAAGTACGGCGCGAGCCGCTCGAAGTCCTCAGGCAGCAGCTGCATCGCAAAGTCCTCCGGCGTCTGCAGCGGCGACCAGACGACGCCGTGGGGTTCGTAAGTACCGATCAACACACCGCCGCGTTCCTGGCGCAGATAAATCTCGCCGGCGTAGTCGGTCGTGTTGACGATCTCCTTCTCCCGGCCCT
>JBGPKC010000017.1:0-45745 GCA_041485725.1 Steroidobacteraceae bacterium | reverse complement strand
CGCCCGCGCGAGGACCGTGGCCGTCGTCGTGCCGTCGCCGGCGACGTCCGACGTCTTGCTGGCGACCTCCTTCACCATCTGGGCGCCCATGTTCTCGAACTTGTCCTCGAGCTCGATCTCCTTGGCGACGGTGACGCCGTCCTTGGTGACCGTCGGCGAGCCGAAGCTCTTCTCGATGACGACGTTGCGACCCTTGGGGCCGAGGGTGACCTTCACCGCGTCGGCGAGCGCGTTGACGCCCGCGAGGATGAGGTTACGAGCTTGTTCCGTGTAAACGATTTCTTTGGCAGCCATTTTTCGTGATCCTTTGTGTTGTCATTCTGAGCGGCGCGAAGCGTCGCGAAGAATCCCCCAGCTATCGGGGGGCTCGTTGTTACTTGGGTGACTTGCGGGGGATCCTTCGGCGCACGCGCCTCAGGATGATTCGGCGCTTTGGCGCCGAATCATTTACCTTCGAGCACGCCGAGGATGTCTTCTTCACGGAGGATGAGGCGGTCTTCGCCGTCGATCTTCACCTCTGTGCCGCTGTACTTGCCGAACAGGATCTTGTCGCCGACCTTGACGTCGAGAGGCCGAACCTGGCCGTCCTCGAGAATCTTGCCCTTGCCGACCGCTACGATCTTTCCCTGCACCGGCTTCTCTGCCGCGGTATCGGGAATCACGATGCCACCCGGGGAGGTACGCTCCTCTTCCAGGCGCTTCACGATGACGCGGTCATGAAGAGGACGAATCTTCATGGTTAACGCTCCTTAGACTTACGATGAATGGGTTGAATGCGCCCAGGCGGCTGTTAGCACTCTCCTGTCGCGGCTGCTAATAATAGGGGGCCGGCCTGCGAATTCAAGTCGCTGGAAGGGCTTTTTTGCGATCATGTGCCCTTTCAGGCGTCCCCAGGCCGTCTGAGCGGGCGATGAGGCGGGAACGGCGGGGGCGCCTCCCCGGTATGAACTGCAGTTCCTGCCACTCATCAAAGGGCTGAGCTATAACACAGCCCCGAAGCGATGAGACTTCCCGCAAGGCACGCTCGTGACCAGGATCAGACCTATTTCGACCGCCCTGCTGCTGATGAGCCTGGGGCTGCAGGTGCACGCACAGACCGCAAGCCCGGCGTCGCCGGGCCCCACTGCAGCACCCGCCCCCTCGCAGGCGCCCTCGCAGGCGGCCCCCAAGGGGGGCATCAACGCGCTCCTGGACTCGCTGAAGACGAGCGGGGATGAGTTCCTGCCCCCGGACCGGGCGTTCCGCTTCGATGCGCTGCCGGACGGGACCGACCGCGTGCGCCTCAACTGGGAAATCGCCGACGGCTATTACCTCTATCGCGCCCGAATCAGGGTCAAGACGCCGAGCACGCGTGCGCAGCTCGGTGCGCCGCAGATGCCTCAGGGCCAGATCAAGACCGACGAGTACTTCGGCAGGCAGGAGGTCTACCACCACGAGCTCGTCGCCACCGTGCCGGTGGTCCGCGCGACCGGCGGTGCCTTCGAGCTGCCCCTGCAGGTGACGTACCAGGGCTGCGCCGACGCGGGTCTGTGCTACCCGCCCATTACCAAGGACGTGACCGTGAATCTGTCCGCGGGCGCGGCATCCCGTGCCGGCGGCTCGCCGGGCTCATCCGCCCTGAGCGGCCACTCCGGGGGCGCCGATGGCGTCGCCGAGCAGGACTGGTTCGCCGCGCTCATCCGCTCGGGCAATCCCCTCGTTATGCTCGGCTGGTTCTACCTCGCAGGACTCGTGCTCGCATTCACGCCGTGCGTGCTGCCGATGGTGCCGATTCTCTCCGGGATCATCGCCGGAGGCGGCAGGAGCGTCACCACCACGCGCGCCTTGGCGCTGTCGGTGACCTACGTGCTCGGCATGGCGCTCACCTACACCCTCGCCGGCATTGCCTGCGCGGCTGCGGGCCGGCAGGTCCAGGCCGTGTTCCAGCAGTGGTGGGTGCTGGCGCTGTTTGCGGCACTGTTCGTGGTGCTCGCGCTCTCGATGTTTGGCCTGTTCACCCTGCAGATGCCAGTCGCGATCCAGACCCGCATTGCCAACATCAGCAACCGCCAGTCCGCCGGCACCTTCGGCGGAGTCGCCGTCATGGGGGCGCTCTCGGCTCTCATCGTCACCACCTGCGTGGGACCGGCACTCGTTGGAGCGCTGCTCGTGATCAGTCAGACCGGGCAGGTGGCGCGCGGTGGCGCGGCACTTTTCGCCATGAGTATCGGCATGGGCACGCCGTTGCTGGTGGTCGGCGCCTCGGCGGGCCGGCTGCTGCCAAGGGCCGGACCCTGGATGGAGCTGGTGAAAAAGCTCTTCGGCGTGATGATGCTGGCGGTCGCGGCGTGGATGCTCGCGCGCATCGTGCCGGAGCGCGTGGTGCTTTCGTTGTGGGCGGTGCCCGCGCTGATCCTTGCCTGGCTCCTGTGGTCGCAGACGCGCGGCCACTCTGTCGCCACCTGGGGGCTGCGCGCCGCGGGCGTGATCGCAGGCCTGTATGGAGTGGCCCTTACGGCGGGCTCCGCGCTCGGCGGCACCGATCCGCTCGCGCCGATTCCCGCCTTCGCCGCCAAAACCCACGAGCTGCCGTTCCGCAGCATCAAGTCGGTTGCTGATCTGGATCGCGAGATCGCGCAGGCGAAGGCGCAGAGTCGCGGCGTGCTGGTGGATTTCTCGGCGGACTGGTGCACCTCGTGCAAGGAGATGGAGCGCTACACCTTCACGGATCCGGCTGTGCAGGCGGCGCTCAGCGCCGCGGTGCTGTTGCGCGCCGACGTGACGCAGAATGACGCGGATGATCAGGCGCTGCTGAAGCACTTCGGGATTTTCGGGCCGCCGACCATCGCCTTTTACGGGGTGGACGGCCAGGAACGCACCCAATATCGGGTCGTGGGGTACATGAAGGCGCCAGCCTTCGCCTCCCGCACCCGCGCGGCGCTGCACCCGCCTCCGTGAGCGATCCGCGGCCCTCGCCTGGCCGGGGGGGCGGCGCGCTCGGCGTGGCGCTCGCCGCCGCCGTACTGGTGGCGTGCGCCGCCGGCGGCTTCCTCGTCTACCACCTTGCGAGCCCGCCGCGCGCGAGGCTGTACGCCGCACCCGCGCCCATACCCCTCGCGCCTGCTGCCGCACCTGCTGAGCCCGCGCCAGTTCCACCCCCGCCGATCCGTAAGGTCCCCGAGGAGCTGCCAGTGCTTGCGCTGCCCGGGTTCGACGGTACGCGGCATCGGCTCACCGACTGGAAGGGCCGGCCGCTGGTGGTGAATTTCTGGGCCAGCTGGTGCGAGCCCTGCCGCAGGGAGATTCCGCTCCTGAAGAGCTTGCGCCGCGAACGTGCGACAGATCGCCTCGAAATTGTCGGCATTGCGATCGATTTTCGCGATGCGGCGCAGAAGTACGCCAAGGACAGCGGAATCGACTATCCCGTGCTGGTCGGCGAGCAGGGAGGATTCGAGGCCGTCGCGGCCTTTGGAATGGATCCCGTCCTGCCCTTCAGTGCGTTCGCCGACCGCGCCGGCCGGATCGTTACGCTGAAGGTGGGCGAGTTGCACCGGGACGAGGCCGACTTCATCCTGGACCGCATGCGTGAGCTGGACCAGGGACGGCTGAGCCTGGCCGCCGTTCGGGAGCAGATCGCGGCCGGGATCAGCCGCCTCAATATGCGCCGGTCCACCCCCGCGGATGGCGCGGCGCACTAGACTCAGTCCTGCCAGATCCTCGCAAATCGCAACAAGAAGTATCCTAATGCGGGCGAATTAGGTTACATTCGCGTCGGTTCGCTTGGACGACTCACAAAGAAGTCACGCCTCCATGGCCCGAGTGCTGTTACTGAACGGCCCGAACCTCAATCTGCTCGGCACGCGGGAACCAGCCCTATACGGCACCGACACGCTCGAGTCGATCGAGAAGCGCTCGGCGGCGGTTGCCCGCGAGCTCGGGCACGAGCTGATCGCGTTCCAGAGTAACGCCGAACACGAGCTCATCGATCGCGTCCATCGGGCCCGCGCCGAAGGCGTCGCGTTCATGATCGTCAATCCGGGCGCGTTCACGCACACCAGCATCGCGCTGCGCGACGCCATCCTCGGCACCGGTGTGCCGTTCATCGAAGTGCACCTGTCCAACACGCACGCCCGCGAGCCGTTTCGCAGGCATTCCTATCTCTCGGACATCGCAGTCGGGGTCATCACCGGCCTGGGCGCATTCGGTTACGAGGCGGCCGTGCGCGCCGCCGCGCAACGGCTCGCCCCGTGCGCCTGACGTCCGACGCTTCCGCAATTTCCGCTTTCTTGGGGGGCATTCCCGGCATGGACATTCGAAAGATCAAAAAGCTGATCGAGTTGCTGGAGGAGTCCGGCATCGCGGAAATCGAGATCAAGGAGGGTGAAGAGGCGCTGCGCATCAGCCGTATGCCGGTGGCTGCACCCCACGCAGTTCCGCAGGCCGCGCACCCGGGGGTGCTCCCAGCCGCGGGCGCCGCCGCCACGGCGTCTGCGGCATTGCCCGCCGCTGAGAGTGCCGCCCCGAAGCCCAAGCCCAACGAGCACGTGATCACCGCGCCCATGGTGGGCACTTTCTACGCCTCACCCTCCCCCGGCGCGAAGGCTTTTGTCGAGATCGGCGATGAAATCAAGGTCGGCCAGGTGCTGTGCATCATCGAGGCGATGAAGATGATGAACCAGATCGAAGCCGACAAGGCCGGCCGCATCACCTCGGTCATGGCCCAGAACGGCGATCCGGTCGAGTTCGGCCAACCGCTGTTCGTCGTCGAATAAGCGGCCCATGATCGAGAAGCTCGTCATCGCCAACCGCGGCGAGATCGCGCTGCGGATCCTGCGCGCCTGCCGCGAGCTCGGCATCAAGACCGTGGCGGTGCACTCCACCGCCGACTACAGCCTCAAGCACGTGCTGCTCGCCGACGAATCGGTGTGTATCGGGCCGCCGCCCGCGTCCGCCAGCTATCTCAACATGCCGGCGATCATCAGTGCGGCGGAAGTCACCGACTCGGTCGCGATCCACCCGGGCTACGGCTTCCTGTCCGAGAACGCGGACTTCGCCGAGCGCGTGGAAAAGAGCGGCTTCGTGTTCGTCGGCCCCAAGGCGGAGACCATCCGTGCCATGGGCGACAAGGTATCGGCGATCCGCTTCATGAAATCTCACGGCGTGCCGTGCGTGCCGGGCTCGGATGGTCCGCTGGGCGAGGACGCGGACGAGAACCTGCGCGTCGCGCGCGACATCGCCTACCCGGTGATCATCAAGGCATCCGGCGGCGGCGGCGGGCGCGGCATGCGCGTCGTGCACACCGAGGCCTCGCTCCTGAACGCGATCGGCATCACGCAGGCCGAAGCGCGCGCCGCCTTCGGCAACGACCAGGTCTACATGGAGAAATTCCTGGAGCGGCCGCGGCACATCGAATTCCAGGTGCTGGCGGACGCGCACGGCAACGTCATCCACCTGGGCGAGCGCGATTGCTCGATGCAGCGGCGCCACCAGAAAGTGATCGAGGAAGCGCCGGCACCGGGCATCACGCTGCGCCAGCGGCGCTTCATGGGCGAGCGCTGCGTGGAAGCCTGCCGCGCGGTCGGCTACCGCAGTGCCGGCACCATTGAGTTCCTGTACCAGGACGGGGAGTTTTACTTCATCGAGATGAACACCCGCATCCAGGTCGAGCACCCGGTGACCGAACTGATCACCGGGATTGACCTGGTGAAGGCGCAACTGTTGATCGCCGCAGGCGAGCGCCTGTCGTACACGCAGAGCGACGTGCAGATCCGCGGTCATGCCATGGAATGCCGCATCAACGCCGAGGATCCCAAGACCTTCATGCCATCGCCCGGCCCGATCCGGCTGTGGCACGCCCCGGGCGGACCTGGCATCCGCGTCGACAGCCACGTCTACTCCGGCTACAACGTCCCGCCCTACTACGATTCGCTGGTGGGCAAGGTCATCGCCCACGGCGACACGCGCGAGACCGCCATCGCGCGCATGAAGAACGCGCTGGCCGAAATGGTGATCGAAGGCATCAAGACCAACGTGGCACTGCACCAGGAGATCTGCAACCACGCGGCTTTCCAGAAGGGCGGCACCGACATCCACTACCTCGAGCGGCGGCTGGGTCTGCGCTAGGCGGTGGCCGCCTATCTGGAGCTGACGTTCGATCTCGGGTCGCTGGATCCGCAGGCCGCGGAAGACGCCTGCTGGGCCTGCGGCGCGAGCGCGGTGACGTTCGTCGACGCGCGTGATGATGCGGTGCTCGAGCCCCTGCCCGGAGAGTTCCGTCTCTGGCCGCGGACCCGCCTCAAATGCCTGTTTGTGCAAACCCACGATGCGCCCGGAATCAGGCGTGCGCTCGGCGCGGCCTTGAGTCTGGACCCCGCCCTCATCGGCGCGCAGCAGCTGCCCGAGCGCGTCTGGGAGCGCGAGTGGCTCAAGGACTTTCACCCGCTGCGCTTCGGGCAGCGCCTGTGGGTATGCCCACACCACGAGCGCGTCAGCGAGCCCGGCGCGGTCGTGGTGGCGCTCGATCCGGGGCTGGCCTTCGGCACCGGCAGTCATCCGAGCACGGCGCTGTGCCTGACGTGGCTCGATGCGCACCTCGCGCCCGGTGCGCGCGTGATCGACTATGGCTGCGGCTCGGGTGTGCTGGCCCTCGCCGCCGCGAAGCTCGGGGCGGCGCAGGTGCACTGCTTCGATATCGACCCCCAGGCGCTCACGGCTGCGCGCGCCAACGCCCAGGCGAACGGCGTCGCGCAGCGGGTGCAGGTCCACGATCGCGCCGACACTCTGCCGGCCCGAACCGATGTGCTGCTGGCGAACATTCTGTCGGGACCCTTGTGCATGCTGGCGCCGCGCTTCGCATTACTGCTGCGCCCGCGCGGGGAAGTGGTGCTCGCGGGGCTCATGGAGCACGAGGTCCCCGACGTGACAGGCGCTTACGCCGCGTGCTTTGATGTCGCCCCGTTCGGCGAGCGCGACGGGTGGGTGGGTCTGGTCGGACGACGCCATTGATGCTCGGCAGCCACGCAGCTCTGTCATGTTCACAGTCTGTCCAAAGTGTGCCCTGACCCTGGTGGTGACCACCGAGGATCTGCGCGTCGCCCAGGGTTATGTGCGCTGCGGGCGCTGCTCGAGCGTGTTTAATGCGCTCGCGCGGCTGGCGGAGGATCGAGCAACGTCCGAGGAGAGCGCCGCGCCGGCACCACCAGCCCCGGCAGCCCCGCCACCCGGCGAACAGAGGCCCCCGCAAACCCCACCGCCGGCGTCCCCTGTGCCGGTGAGCGTGAGCGACGCGGAGGCGATCCCGGAGGACGCGCTCGAGTTCGATCCCCGCAAGACCGATGTGTCTTCCGTGTTCGTCGAACCGCCGCCGAACCCGCAGTGGACGGCGGCGACGGGCACCTTCAAGGCCATGATCGCCGCGAATCAGGAGGCCGCGACCGACGCAGACGCGATCCCGGAGGACGCGCTCGAGTTCGATCCCAGCAAGACCGATGTGTCTTCCGTGTTCGTCGAACCGCTGCCGAACCCGCAGTGGACGGCGGCGACGGGAACCTTTCAGGCCGTAATCGCCACGAATCAGGAGGCCGCGCAGGCGCAGGACTCCGACGGCCAGATTGATGTGGAAATCGACCCGGAGCTGCTGGCCTCCATACTGGACATCGAGCCCCCCGTGCCGCCGGCCCCGAGGGCTGCACCGCCACCGGTAAAGCCTCCAGCGATCAGTCCGCCGCACCGCCCGCCGAGCGAGGCGATCCGCGCAGCGCACGCACCGACCGCCGCCGCGAACGCCGCTCCGCAGCCCGCCCCGCGGCCGGCGCCGCCGCCCGCACGCCCCGCCCCCGAAGCCCCCGTGAGAGCGCCGCGCGTGACACGGCCCGCTGCGGACGTTGACCGGAGTACCGGGATGGAGCGCCTGCTGGCGCACCTGTGGCGCGCCGGTGCCGGCGTTGCGCTCCTGGTGCTGCTCGCGCAGATCGTGAATCACTATCGTGACCCGCTCGCCGCCACGGCGCGCTTGCACCGGCCGCTCACCCGGTTGTACGCGTCCCTCGGAGTGCCGCTGGTGCCGCGCTGGGACCTGCGCGCGTACCAGGTGCGCCAACTCGGTGCGTCCGTCGAGCCGACGAGCTCCGGCGTGATCACGGTGCGCGCCAGCATCAAGAACGCAGCCCCGCAGCCTCAGCCCCTGCCGCTGCTGCGGGTCACGCTGCAGGATCGCTTCGGCAACCGGATCGCCGCGCGCGACGTGGCGCCCCCGTCCTACCTGCCACACGCCCCGCCGGCGTCTGCCCTTCTATCCGCGGGTGAGCGCATCGACGCCGAGATGGGATTCGTGGACCCGGGCGCCAATGCCGTGGGATTCGAGATCGACGCCTGCCTGCCAACCAGCGGCGGCGAGGTCACCTGCGCAAACGACGCCGTCGCGCGCTAGAGAATGAGGTGTCGCTTGCGGATCGGACCTTACATCCTGCCCTCAGCTGTCGTGCTCGCGCCCATGGCCGGGGTGACCGATCGCCCGTTCCGCGTCCTGTGCCGCAGACTCGGCGCGGGCCTGGCGGCCTCCGAGATGATCACCTCGGACACGCGGCTGTGGAATACGCCCAAATCGCGCCATCGCATGAACCACGAGGGCGAGCCCGAGCCGCGCGTGGTGCAGCTGGCCGGCGCCGACCCGCAGGCCCTGGCGGACGCGGCGCGCGCCAACGTGGCACTCGGCGCGCAGATCATCGATCTGAACATGGGGTGTCCGGCAAAAAAAGTGTGCGGCAGGCTGTGTGGTTCGGCGCTGCTCACCGACGAAGCGCTGGTGGCGCGCATTCTGCAGGCGGTGGTGGACGCGGTCGACGTGCCCGTGACCCTCAAGATCCGTACCGGCTGGGACCGCGAGCACAGAAACGGCGCGAACATTGCATGCATCGCGCAGCAGTGCGGCATCGCCGCGCTCGCGGTGCACGGCCGCACGCGCGCGGATTTTTATGAAGGCGCGGCCGAGTACGACACGATCCGTGCTATCAAATCGCGCGTCCGGATTCCGGTATTCGTGAACGGCGACATCGCTACGGCGAAAAAAGCGCGCGAGGTACTTGATTTCACGGGCGCCGACGGAGTAATGATCGGGCGCGCGAGTCATGGTGCGCCATGGATCTTCCGCGCCGTCAACGTCCATCTGGAAGAAGGAATTGCGCCGCCGCCGCTGCTGCGCGCCGACCTGCGTGATATCATTCTCGCGCATCTGGACTCCCTGTACTTCTTTTACGGCGAGGAGAGTGGAGTCCGGATCGCGCGCAAACATCTCGGCTGGTATTGCGGGCTGCTGGATGAGCCGGCGCAGATTCGCCGGGATCTGATGGGGGCTGAGAGCACGGCCGCACAGTTCGCGCACGCGCTTAAGCATTTCGAAGAGTGGGTAAGCGAGGCTGCGGTGGCGGCCTGACGAATGGCTTTTTTTCCTTTGGGGAGTCTCACAATGACCGCAAAGAAGAGGACGCGAGCTCGCGAAGCCATTGTCGCCCGAGCCAACGGGCGGGAACTGCCGCTGCGCAATCATGCCGAGCGCGCCCTGAGCGATTATTTCACCAGCCTGAACGGTCAGCGGCCTGCCCATCTCTACGACCTGGTGCTGCGCGAGGTCGAGGAGCCGCTGTTTCGCGTCGTGCTCGATTACGCGCAGGGCAACCAGAGCCGCGCCGCGGGCATTCTCGGCATCAACCGCGGCACCCTGCGCAAGAAATTGAAGCAGTTCGGGCTTGCCGGCTCCTGAGCCGCACGCCCGCCGCCGGCGCCGGCGCCGGCGCGTTTGAGAGATGAAGCCCATGTCGCCGCCGGTTCGCCGCGCGCTCCTTTCGGTTTCCGACAAGACCGGCCTGATCGAGCTGGCGCGGGCTCTCGCCAGGCGCAACATCGAGATCCTGTCCACCGGCGGCACGGCGCAACTGCTCACGCACAACGGCGTGCCGGTGCGCGAGGTCGCCGACTACACCGGCTTTCCCGAGATCATGGACGGTCGGGTCAAGACCCTGCATCCGAAGATTCACGGCGGACTCCTGGGCCGCCGCGGCGTGGACGACGCCGTCATGGCGCAGCACGCTATCGCGCCCATCGATCTGCTGGTGGTGAATCTCTACCCGTTCGCGGCCACGGTGGCCCGGCCCGGCTGCCGCTACGCCGACGCCGTCGAGAACATCGACATCGGCGGGCCTGCGATGCTGCGCGCGGCGGCGAAGAACCATGAATCGGTGCTGGTGGTCGTCGATCCGGCGGATTATCCGCTGCTGCTCGCCGAGCTCGATACGCACCAGGGCGGCAGTGAATTTGCCACGCGCGCGCGCCTCGCCGCCAAGGCCTTCTCCCATAGCGCCCGCTACGATGCCCTGGTCGCCGGCTACCTGTCCTCACAGCAGGGGCTGCCGGGTGAGCCGTTCCCCGCAACCCTGTCCCTCATGTTCGAGAAGGTGCAGGACCTGCGTTACGGGGAAAATCCTCACCAGAGCGCGGCGCTGTACCGCGACCCTGCCGGGCGCGGTGCCGGCGTCGCCGCTGCGCGCCTGCTGCAGGGCAAGGACCTTTCGTACAACAACATTGCGGACGCGGATACCGCCGTCGAGTGCGTGCGGCAGTTCACGCAGGCCGCCTGCGTCATCGTCAAGCACGCCAACCCCTGTGGGGTCGCCGTGGCGGCAACAGCCCTCGACGCCTACGAGGGTGCCTACCGCACCGATCCGACCTCCGCCTACGGCGGCATCATCGCCTTCAACCGCGAGCTCGACGCCGCCACCGCGACCGCGATCCTCGAGCGCCAGTTCGTCGAAGTGCTGGCGGCACCCGCCGTGCACGCCGCGGCCGCGCGCGTGCTGGCCGGCAAGCCCAACGTGCGGGTGCTGGTGCTCGGGGAGCTGTCAGCGCTCGCCGGCGGCGAATTCGAGCTGCGCAGCGTTGGCGCAGGACTGCTGACGCAGTCCCGCGATCTGGCAGGCCTGCCGGCAGGCGAGCTGGCCGTGCCCACGCGCCGTAAGCCGACCGATGCGGAGCTCGCGGACCTGCGGCTCGCCTGGGCTGTGTGCAAGTTCGTGAAATCCAACGCCGTCGTGTTCGCGCGCGCAGGCGCGACCATCGGCGTCGGCGCGGGTCAGATGAGCCGCGTGTATTCCACGCGCCTGGCTGCGATGAAGGCCACGGATGAAGGGCTCACGGTGGCCGGTTCGGTCATGGCCTCGGATGCGTTCCTTCCGTTCCGCGACAACCTCGACGTGGCCGCCGGATACGGCATCCGCGCCGTGATTCAGCCGGGCGGCAGCAAGCGCGATGCGGAGGTCATCGCGGCCGCCGATCAACATGGTATGGCCATGGTATTCACCGGCATGCGGCACTTCCGGCACTGATGAAGGTTCTGATCGTCGGCGGGGGTGGTCGCGAGCACGCGCTCGCCTGGAAATGCGCCGCTTCGCCGCGCGTCGCGGCCGTGCTGGTGGCTCCCGGCAATGCGGGCACCGCGGGCGAATCCAGGGTACGCAACGTGAACGTCGCGGCGGAGGACGTCGCGGGGCTCGTGCAGCTGGCAGCCTCCGAGCATGTCGACCTCACCATCATCGGACCTGAGGCACCGCTGGTCGCAGGCGTCGTTGACGCATTCGCCGCCCGGGGACTTAAGTGCTTCGGACCGAGCCAGGCCGCCGCGCGGCTCGAGGGCTCCAAGGCCTTTGCCAAGGAATTTCTGCGACGTCACCGCATTCCGACGGCGAACTCCGCGACCTTCACGCGTGACAGCTTCGATCCCGCGTGGCTGCGCAGCCAGCGCGCGCCGCTGGTGGTCAAGGCGAGCGGCCTGGCCGCCGGCAAGGGTGTGGTGATCGCCGACTCCATCGAGGAGGCGCACGCCGCGGCGCACGCGATGTTCGCCGGCCAGTTCGGCGACGCCGGCCGCGAGGTGGTGATCGAGGAGTTCCTGCGCGGCGAGGAAGCGAGCTTCATCGTCATGGCGGATGGCAGGCACAGCCTGCCGCTCGCCAGCTCCCAGGATCACAAACGCCGCGACGACGGTGATCGCGGACCCAACACGGGCGGCATGGGCGCCTACTCGCCCGCGCCGGTGGTCGCGGCGGCGATGCACACACGCATCATGCGCGAGGTCATCGAACCCACTATCCGCGGACTGGCCGCCGAGGGCATGCCTTACACCGGATTCCTGTACGCCGGACTCATGATTGCGCCCGACGGCACGCCGAACGTTCTGGAGTTCAATTGCCGCTTCGGCGATCCGGAGGCGCAACCGATCCTCATGCGCCTGCAGTCCGATCTCACGCTGCTGTGCGAGGCGGCACTCGGCGGCGCGCTCGACGCCGTCGGCGCGCACTGGGACCGGCGCGCGGCCCTCGGCGTAGTTCTGGCCGCGGCCGGCTACCCGGACCAGGTGAACAAAGGCGACGTCATCGAGGGTCTGGAGCGCGCCGCCCGCCTGCCGGGCAAGATCTTCCACGCCGGCACCCGGCTCGAGGCCGGAAAAGTGCTGACCAACGGCGGTCGCGTGTTGTGCGCGGTTGGGCTCGGTGCGAGCGTCCGCGAGGCGCAGCGTGAGGCCTATGCGCTGGCGGATACGGTCCGCTGGCCCGGTGTGCACTACCGGCGCGACATCGGTTATCGCGCAGTGCAGCGCGAGCCGGTCCGGTAGCCGGGCACAGGTCGTGCGGTTCGATCACCCCGCTCCGCACCTCGTGGAGCTCGCAGTGCAGCCCGCAGACATCGACGCCTACGAGCACGTCAACAACGCGGTCTACCTCACCTGGCTCGACCGCGCTGCCTGGTCGCACTCCGCCGCGCTCGGCGTGCCGCTCGAGCGCTGCGTCGCGCTGCGCCGCGGCATGGCGGCACAGCGCATCGAGATCGAGTATCTGCGCGCGGCGGTGAGGGACGATGTGGTGCAGGCGGCCACCTGGATCGTGAGCACCGACGGGCGGCTGCGTGTCGAACGGCGCTTCCAGGTGCGACGCATCGCGGATGGCGAAACGCTGGCGCGCGCCCGCATCGATTACGTGTGCATCAATCTGGACTCGGGCCGCGCCGTACGCATGCCCGAGATCTTCGCCCGCGCCTACGTGGTGACCCCAGGCGCGTGAACTCGCCCGTGCCTCCTCAGAAGCTGAAGCGCACGAACGCTTCCGGTCCGCTGATGCTCATGGCGAACGCGCCCGGAAAGCTGCCGCCTCTGCGGGTGAGCGAGGTGCGGATGGCCGCGTAGCCCAGGCCGATGGCGAAGTTGGGATTCCAGCGGTACTGGATGTCCTCGTGGCTGTCGGCATACCAGCCGCGGAAGCCGCTCAGCGTCGCCTTGAGATACGCGCCGCGCACGGTCACGGCCCAGCGGCTGGAGATGCGCCACGTCAGATCGAGCGGCAGGGCGGGAAACGGGGTTGCCGCCGTCACTTCCTGTCGCTGGTTCTGAGCCGGCACCTGTCCGATCGCATCCACCTGCAGGAAGTAGATTCCCACGCCCGTCCCGACCTCGAAACGATCGTTGCGAACCAGCGAGTAGGTGTAAGTGATATCGAACTGGCGCCAATCGAGCGAGGTCTGCGTCAGCTGGCCGGCGGCGAAGGTCTGGTTACCGAAGACGACATCGTTGGCAAGAACCTTGCTTCCCGAGCGATCGGCCTCGAAGTAGTCGACCCGCACCTTGCTGCGCTCGCGCAGCCGGAACATGAATTCCACGCGCCCCTGGTGCAGGCGGCTGGGAAGACCCAGGTCGCTCTCGCCGTTCACCGGCGTGCCGGTCATCCCCTGGAAAGACCGATCGACCCGCAGGTGGGTCCGCACCTGCGGGTCATAGAAAGTGCCGCGAATGTAGAAATGATCCGTGATGGGGCTCGGAGTCTCGTGCCGGTGCGGCGGCAGCGGCGCCCCGGAATTCGGATCGTGGTCGCGGTCGGCAAACGCCGGCGCGGTCGGTACGCCCAGGATCACCGCGGCGACCGCGAGCCAATTGCGCATGCGGGCTGCACTCCTCCCGCTTAAGGAAGCGCGGGTTGCGCGAATCTTACTGATTCGAGGGCGCAATGTACCAGCGTCGCCCCGCGGCGACGTGACTTGAGTCCGCGCCTGGCGTTGCCGGGCTGTTGGAACGCGAGGTGAGCGCGCCCGCAAGGTGCGCGCTTCAGGCGCGGTGAGCGGCTCAGCGCTTCATCGCCTCGAAGAAGTCCCCGTTCGACTTGGTGTCCTTCATCTTGTCGAGCAGGAACTCGATCGCGGCGAGCTCGTCCATGGGGTGCAGGAGCTTGCGCAGGATCCACATCTTGGCGAGCTCGCCCTGGTCGGTGATGAGCTCCTCCTTACGCGTACCGGAGCGGTTGATGTTGACCGCCGGGAATACGCGCTTCTCGGAGATGCGCCGGTCGAGGTGGATTTCGCTGTTGCCGGTGCCCTTGAACTCCTCGTAGATGACGTCGTCCATCTTCGAGCCGGTATCGATGAGCGCCGTGGCGAGGATCGTCAGGCTGCCGCCCTCCTCGATATTGCGCGCCGCGCCGAAGAAGCGCTTCGGACGCTGCAGCGCGTTGGCGTCCACGCCGCCGGTCAGCACCTTGCCGGAGGACGGCACCACGGTGTTGTAGGCGCGCGCGAGCCGGGTGATCGAATCCAGCAGGATTACCACGTCCTTCTTGTGCTCGACCAGGCGCTTGGCCTTCTCGATGACCATCTCCGCCACCTGCACGTGCCGGGCGGCGGGCTCATCGAAGGTGCTCGACACCACCTCGCCCTTCACCGTGCGCTGCATCTCGGTGACTTCCTCCGGCCGCTCGTCGATGAGCAGCACGATGAGGATGACCTCGGGATGGTTGGAGGTGATGGCGGTGGCGATATTCTGCAGCAGCATCGTCTTGCCGGCCTTCGGCGGGGACACGATCAGGCCGCGCTGGCCCTTGCCAATGGGCGCGACCAGGTCGATGGTGCGCGCGGTCAGATCCTCGGTGGAGCCGTTGCCGCGTTCGAGCTTCAGACGCTTGGTCGGATGGAACGGC
Source organism: Steroidobacteraceae bacterium (assembly GCA_041485725.1). GTDB lineage: Bacteria > Pseudomonadota > Gammaproteobacteria > Steroidobacterales > Steroidobacteraceae > 13-2-20CM-66-19. Next base: position 30,761 of record JBGPKC010000017.1, on the reverse strand, counting down.
GTCAGGTTCTCGAACAGCACCTTGTGGCGCGAGCTGTCGGGCGAATCGTAGTTGATCTCGCCCACTTTCAGCAGCGCGAAATAGCGCTCGCCGTCCTTCGGCGGGCGGATCAGGCCGGAGATAGTGTCGCCGGTGCGCAGGTTGAAGCGGCGGATCTGGCTCGGGCTGACGTAGATGTCGTCGGGACCGGCGAGGTAGGACCCGTCGGCGGAGCGCAGGAAGCCGAAGCCGTCCTGCAGGATCTCGAGCACGCCGTCGCCGTAGATGTTCTCGCCATTGCGCGCGTGCGCCTTCAGGATCGAGAAAATGATGTCCTGCTTGCGCGAGCGGGCGAGGTTCTCGAGCCCCATGGACTCGGCGAGCTTCACCAGCTCATGGATGGGCTTGGACTTGAGCTCCGTCAGGTTCATCGAGCTGCGCGATTGCGTCAGCTCCGCCGGGCTTATGATTTCGGAGTCGTCGGCGTCGAACACCTCCGGCTCCTGCATCATCTCATCGGGGCGTCCGCCATTATTGCCACGATTGCCGTCGCGATTGTGGCGCGGACCCTTGTTGGGCCGGTTGCGGCCCTGATTACCGAGATAGCCTCTCACAGGTTGCTGTCCAGAAATGCCGAAAGTTGGGATTTGGATACGGCGCCGACCTTCTGCGCCTCCACCGTGCCGTTCTTGAAGAGAATCAGCGTGGGGATGCCGCGGATGCCGAACTTGGGCGGTGTCTGCGGGTTCTCGTCGATGTTGATCTTGGCGACCTTGATGCGATCGTGGTACTCGCTGGCGATCTCATCGAGGATCGGGGCGATCATCTTGCACGGACCGCACCACTCGGCCCAGAAGTCCAGCAGCACCGGCTTATCGGACTTCAGGACGTCCTGCGAAAAAGTGGCGTCCGTGGTATGCACAATGTGCGGGCTACTCACGCGGTTTCAACCTCCGTCAATGCAGAGCGCAAAAAGATCGCTTGGAAATAGGGAATCCAGAAGCGGGTCGGCAAAAGGTGCCCGAAAAGCGATGCCAGAAACACCCGCCAAACGGTTACACTAATAACTCGTGATTGAGTATGGGCCTTAAAGGAATTAAGGAAACCGGGTCGGCAGGTGCGGAGCCTGTTGGCCCGCTGACTGACACACTTTGTAGCGCTTCCGGGCCGCTTTTGCAAGCCTCAGGCGCATTTTTCCGATCACACTTCAGACCTAATTGATGACTGACTCACATTCTGGTTCCGTCGCATTCGCCTCGCTTGGCCTGCACCCTGCGGTCATGGATGGCATACGGCGGGCAGGCTTCACACAATGCACGCCCATCCAGGCGCAGACGCTGCCGATTGCGCTGGCGGGCCGCGACGTTGCAGGCCAGGCGCAAACCGGGACCGGCAAGACGGCCGCGTTCCTCGTGGCGCTGTACCAGGCGCTGCTCACGCGTCCGGCGGCGGCGAATCGCAGCCCCACCTCGATCCGCGCACTCATCGTGGCACCCACCCGCGAGCTCGCGGTGCAGATCCATCACGATGCGCTCACTCTCGGCGCCCACACCGGATTCAAGCACACGGTGGTGTTCGGCGGCATCGACTACGAGAAGCAGCGCCTGGAACTCGGCCAGGGGTGCGATGTGCTGATCGGCACGCCGGGGCGGCTGATCGATTACTTCAAGCAGCATGTGTACGACATGCGGCATGCACAGGTGCTGGTGCTCGATGAGGCCGATCGCATGTTCGATCTGGGCTTCATCGCCGACATCCGCTACATCCTGCGCCGCTTGCCCCATCCCGAGCGGCGCCAGTCGATGCTGTTCTCGGCCACGCTCTCGCACCGCGTGCTCGAGCTCGCCTACGAGCACATGAACAACCCCGAGCTGGTGCGCATCGAACCCGACAAGATGACCGTCGATGAGGTGCGCCAGCTCATGTACTACCCCTCCATGGAGGAGAAGGTGCCGCTGCTCATCGGCCTGCTGCGCCAGAGCGAAGCCCACCGCACCATGGTGTTTGTGAACACCAAGCGCACCGCCGAGCGGCTTGAGAGCACGCTCAAGGCCAATGGCTTCCACGCCCAGGCGCTCTCCGGAGACGTGCCGCAGAACAAGCGCCTGCGCTTCCTGCGCGACTTCCACGAGGGCAAACTCGCAGTCCTGATCGCCACCGACGTCGCCTCGCGCGGCCTGCACATTCCGGACGTCAGCCACGTGTTCAACTTCGACCTGCCGCAGGACGCGCCCGACTACGTGCACCGCATCGGCCGCACCGCCCGCGCCGGCGCCGAGGGCGATGCCATCAGCTTCGCGTGCGAGGAGTACGCGGTCTCGCTCCCTGAGATCGAAAGTTATGTCGGTCATAAGATCCCGTTCGCCCCGATCGCCCCCGAGCTGCTGGCCACCGGCGTGGTGGCGGGCGCAGTCGTGCATTCACACCGGCCCCACCGTCCCGGGGACCGCCGACCCGGGGGCGGCCGTCCCGGGGACCGCCGTCCCGGGGGCGGCCCGCGCGGCGGCGGCCCGCGCGGCCACAAGGGGTCGCCCCCTGGCCGCTCCTCGCACCGCGGACGGGGTCGCTGAGGTAACTTAACCGGCCGGCACGGCTTCGGGCGCGAGCCGCGCCGCCGTGGCACTCGGGCAGCCGCTTGAGCTAAGCTCAGCCCTTTGGTGGCCGCCGCCAGCAGCCCCAGGCCGTCCAGAGCCCATCCAGCTTCAGATCGTGGGCCGTTCCCGTATGGCGGAAATCGAAGACAACGTCGACCGCGAGCTGTTCCGCAACGTGGAGAAACTGCGTCAGTTGCGCATCGAACATCGTGATCTCGATGAGGTCATCTCCCGTCTGTCGCTCGATCTGCACGTGGATGAGTTGCAGGTGAAGCGCCTGAAGAAGCGCAAGCTCATGCTCAAGGACCAGATCGCGCGCCTGGAGAGCGAGCTGATCCCGGATCTCAACGCCTGATGAATCGCGCCGAGGCCGCCGCAAGCGGGGTCCTGCTGTGGCTGACATCGCCGCAAGTGCTGGGCGCGGTGCTCGCGCTGCTGGTCGCGGGCATGATCGCGCTCCTGGTTGCCCGGATGCTGCGCGTGCGGCGGGCACGTGGCGCCACGGCATCCCCGACGCCGCGGCGACACTGGCTCGATCACACGCTGGAGGGCGCGGTGATCCTGGCGCCGCTGGTGGCGGCGCTCGCCACGCTGTTTGCCGGGCACGCAGCGCTGGCCGCATTCGCAACGCCCACCGCCGTCATCGACGGCGCGGTAAAGATCGTGGGCGCGCTGCTGCTCCTGCGCTTCGGCGTTTTCGTGCTCGGCTTTCTGCTCGGCCCGAATTCCTGGGTTGGCACCCGGCAAAACCGCATTACGTTCGTTTTGTGGGTGATCGCGGCGGTGGCGGTGCTCGGCTGGCTGGATGTGCTCGAGGCCGCCCTCAACCGCGTCAGCCTGGTTCCGGGAAAAATGCAGTTGAGCCTGTGGGGCCTGCTCAAGGGCCTCGTGATAGTCACGGCCTTCGTGGTCGTGACGAGCCTGATCGCGCGCGCGATCGAGCGCCACGTCATGCGGCTCGACCAGCTGGCCGTGTCGACCCGGGTCGGAGTCTCGAAGTTCGCCTACTTCCTGTTGCTGGCGCTGGGCATGCTGCTGGGGATCAACGCCGCCGGCGTTGATATTACTACGCTCAACGTACTCACCGGCGCCATCGGCCTGGGGTTGGGCTTCGGTCTGCAGGCGGTCGCGAGCAACTTCGTCAGTGGCTTCGTGCTGTTGATGGACAAGTCCATCAAGCCCGGCGACGTCATCAGCTTCACCACAAGCGTCGGCGCGAACGCCGGTAATTTCGGCTGGGTGCAGGAGCTGCGCGGCCGCTACGTGGTGGTGCGGGACCGCGACGGCGTCGACACCCTGGTTCCGAACCAGCACCTGATCACGAGCTCGTTCATCAACTGGAGCTATTCGGATCAGCGCGTACGCCTGAAGCTGCCGGTGAACGTGAGCTACGACGACGATCCGGAGGTTGCGCTCAAGCTGCTCCTGCAGGCAGCCGAGAATCATCCGCGCATCCTGCGCGATCCGCCGCCGGTGTCGCGCCTCATCAGCTTCGAGGACAACGGCATGCGCCTCGAGATCCGCTTCTGGATCGCCGATCCCGTGAACGGCGTCAACAACGTGCGCTCGGATGTGAACCGCGCGATCTGGCGCATTTTCCGTGCCCACGGTGTGACGATTCCCGTGCCGCAGCAGGAGCAGCGCATACTCAGTTCGCGCCCGCCGCGCGCGCTGCCCGGCCCGCTCGTGCAGGGACCGCCGGGGCTCGACCAGGCCGCCGACTAAGAAGTCCCGCAGTGTCACTGCAGGTCGTCGCTGGTATCGAGATTCCGGACAGCGAGCTGTCGCTGTCGTTCGTACGCTCCTCCGGCCCGGGTGGCCAGAACGTCAACAAGGTCGCGACCGCGGCGCAGCTGCGCTTTGATCTCGAGCGCAGCGCGGTGCTCGCGGACGGTGTCAAGGCGCGCCTCAAGGCCCTGAGCGGACGGCGGCTCAACGCGGACGGCTCGATCCTCATCATCGCGCGCAACCACCGCACCCAGGAGGGCAACCGCCGCGAGGCGCACGAGCGGCTCACCGACCTCATCCGCCGCGCGCTCACTGTTCCCAAACCGCGCAAGGCCACCAAACCCACGCGCGCGGCGCGCGAGCGCCGGCTCGAGCACAAGACGCGGCTGCGGCGCACCAAGCGCCTGCGCGCCAAGCCCGGCTGGGACGACTGACACGGGCGCTGACGCGCGCCCGCATGCAAGGGAGTGTCGACATGTACGTATCCGCCGCCATGGCCTTCCTGCACCACCTCGCCGCCTTCACGGTGGTCGCGGCGCTGGCGGTGGAAGTCGCCATGTTCAAGCCGCCGTTGTCCTTGGCTCAGGCGCGACGGCTGCTGCGCACCGACTTCATTTTCGGCGCGTCCGCGACCGTGGTGCTGGTGGTGGGAATGCTGCGCGTCGCTTTCTTCGAGAAGGGACGCGAGTACTACTGGCACGATCTGTACTTTCTCATCAAGTTCAGTGCGTTCATCGCCGCGGCACTGATCTCGATCTATCCGACCATGACGTTCCTGTCGTGGAGCAAGGGCCTGAAGGCCGGCGTGGCGCCCGAGGTGCCGCAGGCGCGCACCCGGCGCGTGCGGCTGTGCCTGATGCTCGAGCTCACCGCGATCGTCGTGATTCTCGCGTGTGCGGCGCTGATGGCGCGCGGCATCGGGTACCTGCGCTAACAGCTCACGAGTCAGGCTGCGGATCGCGGCGCCTGCCCGGCGCCGCGGCCTTGCGGGTGGATCAGCCACGCGGCCAGCGCCGGCAGCAGCACGATCGCCGCCAGCATGTTCACCAGGAACATGAAGGTCAGCATGATGCCGATGTCGGCCTGGAACTTCAGCGGCGAGAACACCCAGGTGGCGACCCCGATGGCGAGCGTGATGCCGGTGAAGATGATGCTGGCGCCGGTGACGCGCAGCGTGCGCTCGTAGGAGTCGCGCACCGACAGTCCCTGGTGCAGGAATTCCTGCATACGACTGAAGAGATAAATGCCGTAGTCGACGCCGATGCCGGCGCCGAGCGCCACCATCGGCAGCGTGGACACCTTGAGGCCGATGCCGACCACGGCCATCACCGCGTACACCAGCACCGATACCAGCGCCAGCGGCACCACCACCAGGATTGTGCCCACCACGGAACGGAAAGTCAGCAGGCACATGACGAACACCGCAGCGAACACGCCCGCGAGGATCATCATCTCCTTGGCCTTCACGGTCTCGTTGGTGGCCGCCATCACCCCGACGTTCCCCGCAGCGAGGCGCACCTGGGCGCCTGCGACCGGGTTGGCGTTGCGCCAGCGTTTCACTGCGGCCACAACGCGCTCGATCGTGCCGGCGCGGTGGTCTGCCAGGAACATCATCACCGGCACGACGTCGCAGTTGTCATTGAGGAGCCCGGTGCTGGTCTCGATGTAACGCGTCGACTGCGTGAGCTGGGTCTGCTCGCGCGGGATGCTGCGCCACTTGAGGCTTCCCTCGTTCCAGCCGGCGATCGCGATCTTGGCGATAAACGGCAGCGTGATGACGTCCTGCACGCCGGCAACGTTGCGCATGTGCCAGCCGAAGCGGTCGACTGCGCTCATCAGGTCGTGACTGACGCACACCGGCTCGGTCGACTCGACGATCGCGGTGAGCACGTCGACGCCGATGTTGAACCTGGAGGTAATGACGTCGTTGTCGCGGTTGTAGCGCGAGTCCGGGCGCAGCTCCGGCACGCCCGCCTGGGTGTCGCCGATCGGGGTCTCGCGCCCCTTCCAGGAGCCGAGCGCCGCGAGCACGGCGGCGACCGCAATGATGGCAAGCGCCGGTCCCCGTCCGGTGATGCCGGACAGGCGCCGCCACAGCGCCGCGAGCCAACGCTGCCGCCGCTCCACCCGCCCGCGATAACCGGCATCGAAGTGCACGTAGGAGATCACCACAGGCAGCAGCACCAGGTCGGTCAGAATGACGATCGCCACGCCAATGCTCGCGGTAATCGCCATCTCGCGAATCACCTGCACCGGAATCATGAGAATCGTGACGAAACCCACCAGGTCCGCGAGCAGCGCAATGACCGCGGGCGCCAGCAGCTGGCGGAACGTGCGGCGCGCGGCCTCCATGCTGCCGAGGCCCGCGAACGCGGCGTCGCTCACGGCGCTGATCTTCTGCACCCCGTGACTGACGCCGATCGCGAATACCAGGAACGGCACCAGCAGACCGATGGGGTCGATGCCGTAACGTAGCAACACCAGTGCGCCCAGCTGCCAGATCACCGCGACCACCGAGCACAGCACCGGCACGAACGCGACGCGCCAGGACTGGCAGTAGAGGCGCACCGCCAGCAGCGTCAGCACCAGCGTGATCACGGCAAACAGCACCACCGAGCCCACGCCGTCGGCGATGTCGCCCATCACCTTGGCAAAGCCGATCATGCGCACGTCGATCCCGTGGCCCTGGATGCCCTGCCGGACCTTCAGTTCGAGCTCGTGGGCGACCTTGATCGGATCGACCGGTTTGCCCTGGGCATCCTGATCGAGCACGATCGCGCTCACCAGGGCGCCGGAAAAATCGTTGGCCACCAGGCGCCCGATGATGCCGGCCTTGCGGATGTTGTCGCGCACCCGCGCCATGTTGGCGGCGGTGGGGGTGAAGTCCGCCGGTATGACGTTGCCCGCTTCGATGCCGTCCTCGACCACCTCGAGGTAGCGCACGTTCGGGGTGAAGATCGACTGCACGCGGGTGCGGTCGATGCCATCCATGACGATCACTTCGTCGGTGGCCTTGCGCAGCGCGGCGAAGAACTGCGGCGTGAACATATTGCCGTCGCGTGCCATGAGCGCGATCAGCACGCGGTTGGCGCCGCGAAACTCGGCCACCTTCGGGTCCAGGTAGGTGCGCATGTACTCGTGCCGGACCGGCAGAGTCTTGTTGAACGAGCAGTCGATGCGCAGGCCGTACACCGCCGCCGCGGCGAGCAGCACCGTGCCGAGCGCGAACAGTGCCAGGATCAGCGTGCGCTGGCCGAAGATCAGCCGCTCGAGCCGGGAGACCAGCGCCGTGGGCACGGCATCGCCACTGTCGCCTGCGCCGGCCACTAGTGCGCGGCTCCGGCGCCGCCGGGCGCGTCCTTCAGGCTGATGACGTTGGCACCGTCCTCACCGACTGCCGCAAGCTCAGCCTCACCCACCGGCACCGCGGCGCAGAGCCCTGCCCGATCGCTCTGCTGCACCAGGGTGAAGGTGCGCCCGCGGTCGTGGCTGACGAGCACCACGCCCGCAAGGCCCACGATGGCGACGCCAGCATCGTCAAAGCGGGCCGCGCCATCGAGCATGGCCACCGTGCCGGTTTCGATCTTCTGCCAGCTCGAGCCCGCGTCCTCGGAGCGGTAGAGGTTGCCGCGCAGGCCAAACGCCAGCACCGCCTCGCCCGGCAGCGGCAGCACGCCAAAGAACGATCCCTCGTAGGGCGAGCTGAGTTCACGCCAGTTCGCGCCGCCATCGTCCGAGCGGTACAGGTGCCCCGCTTCGCCGGCGATATACAGCCGGGAGGCGGCGGCGGGCACGATGCGGTTGAGGTGATAGCCACCTCCCGCCGCGCCCTGGTCCGCGGCGCCCGCCGGCGCACCACGGCGCGCCGCGCGCGCCTTAGGGGGCGGGGCGGCCGTTAACTTGCCGGCCGTCCAACTCGCGCCACCGTCCTCGCTGGTGAAATACGCGCTGTAGGCGCCGACGGCGATCGCATGTCCACCCGCGCCGCACCACACGTCCAGCAGCGGGCGCTGCGCCGCGGGTGCGTAGTGGGTGCGCCGCCAGGTACGTCCGGCGTCGGCGGTGGCGAGAATGACCTCGTCGTGGCCGACCGCCACGCCGTGCTCGGCATCAAGAAAGCACACGCCGGTGAGCAGCGCATCGGTCGGCACATCAAGCGCCTGTGCCCAGCTTCTGCCGCGGTCGTCGGAGAGCACGATGATGCCGCGGTCGCCGACCGCGACCAGGCGCGAGCCCGCCTCGGCCAGCGCGGTCAGGAGCGAGTGTGCGGCGAGGCGTGCGGGCTCAGCGGACAGGGGCGCAGACTCGGCGGCGCGCGCCGAGCCGACCACAGCGAGCGCAGAGGCGAGCGCAAAAAAAGATCGGGTTGCGCACACCGGCGAACCTAACGGATTCCGCGCCGCTCCAGCACGCTCGGCTGATAGTCGGCGGGCGTACGCTTCATAGTGAAGTCGTAGGACTTCGGCTCCTCGCTCTGCAGTCCGAGCGCGAGATAACGCCCGTTCGAGAGGTCCATGACCAGCTCCAGGTCCGTCCAGAGCGTCGGCTGGTCGTAGTAGTTCATGGCGTGCCCTTCCTGCACGCGATACAGCTGCCCGCGCGTGTCGTAGCAGTCCACGGCGAGGATCTGCCAGGAATCCTCGTCCACGTACAGCGTGCGGCGGCTGTACAGGTGGCTCACGCCGCGCTTGAGCGTCGCATCCACCACCCACACGCGATGCAGCTCGTAGCGCGCCAGGTCCTGGTTGATGTGGTTCTTGTGCAGCAGATCGGCGTACTTGACGGTCTCGCTCTGCAGACGGTAGGCGTTGTAGGGTACGTAGATCTCCTGCTTCCCGACCAGCTTCCAGTCGTAGCGCTCCGGACTGCCGTTGTAAATGTCCAGCTGATCGGAGGTGCGCAGGTTGTCGGAGTTCGTGCCCGGGTTGTCGAAGGCGACGTTCGGCGCGCGCCGTACGCGGCGCTGGCCGGGATTGTAGACCCACGCGCGCCGCGCTTCCTTCGCCTGATCGAGCGTCTCCTGCACCAGCAGCACCTCACCCGCCAGGCGTGCCGGCGCGGTCGTCTCCTGCGTGAAATAAAGCAGGATGTTGTTGAGCGCGGCTTCCGTCATGCCGGGCTGGTAGTACTGGAAGTAGAACTCCTCCTTGAATTTCACCAGCGTATAGCTGCCGTTGGCGGACAGCGGCGCCTGTCCTATCTGCACCGCCGCGGCCAGGCCGCGATAGCGCATGACGTGATTCCAGAACACCTCCACGCCGGCTTTCGGAATCGGGAACGGCTCGCCGCCGAGCGCGCCGGTCACGCCGTTGCCCCCGGTAGCGAGCTTCGCCGCAGTCGCGTTGCGCTTGGTGGCCTCGTACACGCGCTCCGGGGCCGCGGCGCTGCGATGCGTGGGATAGACCACCATCTTGTAGTCCGGATAGGTCTTGAACAGCGCCTTGTGACCCTCGGTCACTTTGGCGGCGTACTGGCCGAGGTTGGCCGCGGTGATGGTGAACAGCGGCTTGTCGTTCGCGTAGGGATCGGGATAGTGATCGCTGGGGTGGTAGCCGGGGAAGCCGGCGTCGGATGCGGATTTCAGACCGCCGCTCCAGGCGGGAATGCTGCCGTCGGCGTTCGCCGCCTTCTCGCCGCCGAGCGGGGTGAGCTCCGCACCTAAGCGCGCAGCCTCCTCCGGGCTCACCGCGCCCCAGACCGCGGGCGCGAACAGCAGTCCTGCTGCAGCCAAGCGGATCAGCGTTTTCATTGCAGCCCCCTCCATTGTTCGCGCGCCCCGGCCCGCGCGGCTTCAGAACGAGAATTTGATACTGGCTGCAACGAAGTCGCGATCGTTGAGCAGGTTGTACTGGCCGGCGCCGCCGAACTGGGTATAGGACACGTCAAAATCCCACTTGGCGCGCAGGTTCGCGCCCAGGCCCACGGTGATCGCGTGCCGGCCCTCGATGAAGTTGCCGCCGGGACCGGGGGAGACACCTTTCACGTCATGCTGCCAGGTCGCATGCGGCAGCAGGTTCCAGGAAGCGATCACGTTGTCGTACTCGAGCCGTGCAGCGATGACGTAACCCCAGGAGAGCTTGTCCGGAAACGCGTAACCGGGCTCCACCAGGTTCGGGTACTGCGGATAGCCGCCGAGCTGCGGATTGCCGCTCAGGTTCGTGCCGGGCCCGTCGTAGCGCACACCGCGGCCCACCGGTCCGCCGCTGTACTTGTCCTCGAGTCCCGGGACGTAGTCGACCGCCGCCTCGAACAGCACTACCGCCTGCGAGGCCTTCAATACGTTGGCGAAGGTCTGCGTGGCGGTGAACTGGCCCTGCCAGGTGTTCTTCAGCTCCCAGCCGCGGATGGTCTGCCCGAGCCCGAAAGAGCCGAGCTGGTTGCATCCCGAGACGGGGGTCGCCGAGGCCGGCACGCAGGTGCCGGCCGGCGTCACCGGGGCGCCGAGCAGACGCGCGATCCCCGACTCGAAGGGCGTGAGCGAGGCGTACAGCAGTTCGACGTCGTCGAGCTGCAGCGGCACGTTGTGACGGAACGTGACCTCCCCCTGCAGTGCGGTGCCGGTCTTCTGGATCTGCGTGTTGAAGGACACGCCGAACATCTTGATGTCCTGCGGGAACTCCTCGAAATACCCGGCCGTCTTGCCGTACTCGTAGGTGGCGAGGCTGCTCGCCTGGGCGGTGACGTTGCCCCCGGCGAGCAGCGTGTTCGCGCCGATGGTGGCGTATTGCTGCGCCGTGGCCGCGCTCATGTTGCCGCCCTGCTGCGCCGCCCGCTGCTGGCCGACCGCGGCGCCGGTCGCGACGGCCGCGGCGAACGGCAGCCCGGCGGCAAGCGCCTGCGCCGCGGCGCCCACTGCGTTGACCGCGCCGAACGCGTTGCCGAACCCCGCCTGCGAGCCGGTGACCGCCGACACCACCGGTACGCGGCTGGTGTAGTTCAGGAAGTAGAAGCCGAGCTGCGTGCCCTGGCTGAAGTTCGGCAGATACAGCTTGAGGTTGACGCCGTACTGGCCCGACTCGGACGGCTTGTGATCCGGCAGCCGGTTCACCGCCTGGAAGTCGGTGATCAGCGGGCCGCCCAGCGGGCGGAAGTCCACGCCCTGGTCGGAAATCGCGCCGAAGCCGAGAAACACGCGGCTGCCACCGGTGACGGCGAAGTCGTTGGCGCTGAAATACGAGCCGGCCGGTTCGGGCGTGGTCTCGTGCCAGTCGAACAGGTACAGGAACTGGGTGCTCAGGTTCTGCGAGAGCTGCAGAGTGAACACCGCCATCTCGTCCGGCAGCAGCGCTTCCTTGAGTTCCGCCCCGGGCACGCGCAGCGCCGACACGTCGAAGTGGTTGACCTGGTTGAGTCCCCCCTGGATGAAGGTGCTCTCGCCCCAGCTCACCACCTGCCGGCCGAGGCGGATTTCCGAATGCATAGTGCCGAGACTGAAGCGCCAGAATCCGAAGGCATCCAGCAGGCGCGTGTAGCTGCCGACCAGGGCCTTCGCGTCATGGGTGAGTGGCGTGCGCAGGGTGCCCAGGTCCATGACGGCGAAGTCGTACAGGCCGTCGCCGCGCACGAAGATGCCGCCGCGGTCCTTGTAGTTGAGCGCGAGCTCGGTGACTGCCTTGATCGCCTCGCTGTAGGCGCCCTTGTCGTAGTTCAGGTCGCCGTCATCGATGTTGGGGGAGTGCCCGCAGCCCCCGTCGGCGATGCCGATCAGGCGGCAGTCCCGGCCCGACACGCGCCAGCCCTGGCCGTAGCCGATGGTGGTATCCCAGCTGCCGGTCCAGTTTCCGGAGCTGCTCTGGAAGCTGACGGCCTGCGCGCTCGGCCAGCTGCCGGCGGCGAGCAGGGTGGCGACGGACATGACGGCCAGCCGCGGACGGCGCCCGGTGTGAACTTTCCTCATGTGTCCCCCCTGCTTCCCTGAAGGCCTTAAGGACGCGCGCCTCGCTCAAGCCTGTGGGCTCAACGCCCTTAGATCCGCCTGAAAATGAGCCGATTGCGTCGGTCTGCACCGTGCCTGCGAAGGTACGTCACATTCTTGTTTGTTGCGGCAACACCAAGCCTGCGTGGGGTGAGTCTATTACTCGGCGACTTGGTGCGGCAAGCCGTTTCCGCCGTGCATTATCTGCAAGAAACGGTGGCGAAGCTCCACGCTCGGGACAAACTGTGCGTCCAGCGCCACACGCGCACCGCGGCACGTTGACCTCGAGGTTGCAGCCAATGGACACCTTCGCCGGCAAGACCGTGTTGATCACCGGGGCGTCCGAGGGCATCGGGCGCGCGCTGGCGCTGACGCTCGCCTCGCACGGCGCGTGTCTGGCGCTCAACGCACGCAACGCGGCGCGCCTGGAGGAAACCGCGCGCGAGTGCGCGGCGCGCGGCGCCCAGGTGCTGGCGCTCCCCGGGGATGTCTCGCGGCAGGCGGAATGCACCCTGCTCGCGAGCCGCACCGCGCAGCGCTTCGGAACGATCGACGCGCTGGTCAACAATGCCGGCATCACCATGTGGTCGCGCTTCGATGCGGTCAGCGACTTCAGCGTGTTCGAGCGACTGCTGGCGGTGAACTATCTGGGTGCGGTGTACCTCACGGCCGCCGCCCTGCCGCATCTGAGAGAGTCGCGCGGTCTGATCGTCGCGGTGGCCAGCATTGCCGGCCTCACCGGGGTGCCCGAGCGCACCGGCTACGCGGCGAGCAAGCACGCACTGGTCGGATTCTTCGAATCCCTGCGCATCGAGCTGCGCGGCAGCGGGGTCGACATCACCATCGTGGCGCCGGATTTCGTGCGCAGCGAGATTCACCGCCGCGCCATCGGCCCTGACGGCCGCTCGCTCGGGCAAAGCCCGATGCAGGAACCGCATATCATGACGGCGCAGCAATGCGCGCAGCTGATCGTGGCGGCCATGCGGCGGCGGCGGCGGATGTTGATCACTTCCACACGCGGCAGGCTCGGGCGCTGGGCGCGGCTGATCGTCCCGGGGCTGGTGGACGCCGCCGCGGCGCGCGCGATCCGCAAGCGGCGTTAACAGCTACTCGAAGGCGATCGCGGGCAGATCAAGTGCGATGAGGAAGTATTCGAACAGGTACTGGATGACCCGGATCTGGTTGTGCAGCCGATGATCACTTTCCAGCAGATGCAGTGCCGCCCGGGACGCCTGCGCGAAGCGCACGCTGTGCTCGAAGGGCACCACGTCGTCGCGCCAGCCGTGTACCACGGCTGCCGGGCAATCGAGCACGCCGGCGCGCAGCTCGGGCAAGCCCTGCATGTAAAGCGCCGGCGCCATCAGGAACACGCCCCGGGCGTGCAGGAGCGACGCCGAGGTGACCGCGACGTAGCCGCCGAGACTCGAGCCGACCAGCACCAGGTCCCCGGCCAACTCCTTGCAGAAATCGACCAGCTTGGCAACGCGCGCCCGCGGCTCCTCGATCCCGCGGTAGTCGACCGAGTGCGCCACGTAGCCTTCGCTGCGCGCGACCTCCGCGAGCGCGGAGATCTTGCGTCCCCAGGGCCCGCTCTCCTGGCCGTGAGAGAAGACCACGTGGCGGGAAGCCACCGGCGCCTGCGTGGCAGGCTCAGCGCTGGGAGCGGGAGTCATAGGCGCGAATAATGCAGGCAATGGAAACGTTAAGCCAATCATCCCGCCGCCCGGTGGTGAAGGCGCAGGGCTGGCAGTTCTGGATCGATCGCGGCGGCACGTTTACGGACGTCATCGGCCTCTCGCCCGCTGGCGAGCTGCACGTTCGCAAGGTGCCCTCGGCGCCCTCGGGTGGCGCGGCGGGCGATCCGGGCTTGCGCGCGGCGCGCGCGATTCTCGCGGGCACAAGCGCCGCGGCGCGTGCAGTGGCGGCGGTCAAGGTTGGTACCACCGTCGCGACCAACGCACTGCTCACGCGCACCGGTGAGACGGTGGTGCTGGTAACCACCGCCGGCTTCGCCGATGCGCTGCGCATCGGTTACCAGAATCGTCCCGACATCTTCGCGCGGCGCATACTGCTCCCGACGTCCCTGTACACCACAGTCATCGAGGCGCGCGAGCGCATCGATGCGCAGGGCGGTGTGCTGACGCCCCTTGATGGGGCACGCCTGCGCGCGGACCTGGAGCGTGCGCGCCGCGCCGGAGGGCGCGCGGTGGCCATCGTCTTCCTGCATGGCTGGCGCCATCCACAACACGAGCAAGAGGCAGCAAGCTGCGCGCGTGCGCTCGGCTTCGAGGAAGTGTCCGTGTCACACGAGCTGTCGCCGCTGGTGCGCTATGTCAGCCGCGGCGACACGACGGTCCTCAATGCCTACCTCGCAGCGCCGCTGCGCAGTTACATCGGCGCGCTTCACGAGCAGCTGCGCTCGCTCGATCCGGGCGTGCGCCTGACGCTCATGCAGAGCAACGGAGGACTCGCGTCGGCGGAGAGCTTTCACGCCATGTCGAGCGTGTTGTCGGGACCCGCGGGCGGGCTCATCGGCATGCACTGGGTCGGGGAGCGGCTGGGTTACCCGCGCCTGATCGGCTTCGACATGGGCGGCACGTCCACGGACGTGTCGCTGATCGACGGCGAGCTGCCGCAGCGCTTCGAGCATCTCATTGCGGGGGTGCGCCTGACCCAACCGATGCTGGACGTACACAGCATCGCCGCGGGCGGCGGCTCGATTCTGACCTTCACGGACGGCCGCTTCGCGGTCGGCCCGGCTTCCGCGGGGGCGGATCCGGGTCCGGTGTGTTATGGGCGCGACGGACCCCTCACACTCACCGATGTGCAGGTGCTGCTCGGCCACCTGCGCCCCGACACCCTGCCCGCGGTCTTCGGGCGCGACGGCCGCTCAGCGATAGATGCCGACGCGGTGGTGCGCAGCTTCGCCGCACTCACGGCACAGGTCGGCGCGGAGTGCGCGCCCGCTGGCTCCGCGGAGAGGCTCGCCGAATCGTTCCTCGAGGTGGGTGTCGAGTCGATGGCGAACGCCATCCGCCAGGTCTGCGCCCGTCAGGGGCGCGATGCGGGCGAGTTCACGCTGTTCTGCTTCGGCGGCGCTGCCGGCCAGCACGCCTGCCGCGTCGCGCGCGCCGCCGGTGTGCGGCGCATTCTCGTGCATCCGCTGGCGAGCGTGTTGTCGGCCTTCGGCATCGGCGTGGCGGATCGCCTCGCCGTGCGCCGCTCGAGCCTGCGTCAGATGCTCGACGACGGCGGGCTCGCCGCGGCGCGCGCCGCGCTCACCCGGCTCGAAGCGCAGGCGCGCGCGGAGCTCACCACCCATGGTGGTGAAGCCGGGCGCGTGCGGGTCGCGCAACTGCTGGAAGTGCGGGCCGGGGACAGCGACGTCACTCTGTCGGTACCGCTCGCGCCCCTGGATGAGGTGCGCGAGCGCTTCCACGCGGATCACCTGCGGCGCTTCGGTTTTGCCGCCCACACCCTCGCGGTGGTAATCGAAGCGCTGCGCGTGGAAGCGCGCCTCGCCTCGGTCGACGCCGCAACGCTCGTCATCCCTGAGCCTGCGGCCGCGGGCGAGCTGCCGCAGCGGGTGCGCGCCTGGTTCGGCGCCTGGCGCGAGGTGCCGCTCCTGTCCATGAGCGCGCTGCGCGGGGAGCTGCCCGGGCCGGCCCTGATCGTCGAGCCGCACAGCACCGTGGTGCTGGAGGACGGCTGGCGTGCCCGGCGCCTCGCCGGCGGCGAGCTGCTGCTCGAGGATGACGGGCCGGCGCGCGCTGCGGCGCCCCCGGCGGCTGATCCCGCCCGCATCGAGATATTCAACAACCTGTTCATGCACATCGCCGAGCAGATGGGCGAGGTCCTCAGGGCGACCGCACAGTCGGTCAACATCCGCGAGCGCCTCGACTACTCCTGCGCCCTGTTCGACTCGCACGGCGGCCTGGTAGCCAACGCGCCGCACATGCCGGTGCATCTGGGTTCGATGGGCGCGAGCGTGCGGGCGGTCATCGCGGCGCAGCAGGCACGGCTGCGTGCGGGGGACTCCTGGCTGCTGAACAGTCCCTATCACGGCGGCACCCATCTGCCGGACATGACGGTGGTGACACCGGTCTTCATGGGCGGGGAGGGGCAGCCGGATTTCTTCGTCGCCTCGCGCGCGCATCACGCCGACATCGGCGGGATGACGCCCGGCTCGATGCCGCCTTTCAGCCGCACAATAGAAGAGGAAGGCGTGCTGTTCGAATGCTTTGCGCTGGTGAGCGGCGGGACGCTGCGCGAGAGCGAATTGCGCGCGGCGCTCACCGGCGGCCCCTGGCCGGCGCGCAAGCCCGAGCAGAACCTCGCCGACCTGCGCGCCCAGCTGGCCGCCAACGCGCGCGGCATCGCCGAAATCGAGCGCGCCGTGCGGCGCCACGGTCTGGACACGATGCGCGCCTACATGCGGCACGTGCAGGACAACGCCGCGCAGTGCGTGCGCAACGCCATCGGGCGGCTGCAACCCGGCAGCTTCCGCTACGAAATGGACGACGCGCAGGTGATCGCGGTGCGCGTCGACATCGACCGTGAGCGGCGCCGCGCGCGCATCGATTTCACCGGTACCTCGGCCCAGGGCGCGCACAACTTCAACGCTCCGCGCGCGGTGTGTACGGCGGCGGTGCTGTATGTGTTCCGCACGCTGATCGAGCGGCCAATTCCTTTGAACGAGGGGTGCCTCGAGCCGCTGGACATCGTCGTTCCCGGCGGTTCGCTGCTCGAGCCGCGCTTTCCCGCGGCGGTGGCGGGGGGAAACGTGGAGACTTCACAGTGCATCGTCGATGCGCTGTACGGCGCGCTGGGAATTCTCGCCGCCTCCCAGGGAACCATGAACAACCTGACCTTCGGGGATGCGCACCTGCAGTACTACGAAACCATCGCCGGCGGCGCCGGCGCGGGGGCCGATTTCGACGGCTGCGACGCCGTGCAGACTCACATGACCAACTCGCGTCTCACGGACCCGGAGATCCTGGAGAGCCAGTTCCCGGTGCTGGTGCGGGAGTTCGCGATCCGCGGCGGCTCGGGCGGCGCGGGTCGACACCACGGCGGCGACGGTATCGTGCGGCGGCTGGAGTTTCGTGCGCCGTTCTCCGGAGCATTGCTCGCCAATCACCGCCGCATCGCACCCTTTGGGCTCGAGGGCGGACAGCCGGGTGCCTGCGGTGAGGCGCGCATACGCCGCGCCGCCGGGGCCGTGGAGCACCTGGGCGCCACTGCGCGCTTCGAGATCGGACCGGGAGACGAGCTCCTCATCCTGACACCCGGTGGCGGCGGCTTCGGCTCACCGCTCACCTGACAGGTTGGCCTATCCACGAAGTATTGCGGTTTCGATCTCCCACTCGACCCGGTGCTTCGCGGTCGCGGAGCGGTTCACTGACACCGGCCGCACCCGGCTGGCGCCGGCGCGATGCGTCACCAGCCAGGTGTCGAACGCGCCCGGCTTACTGGTGGCGAAGCCGAACAACAGGTTGAATTTGCCTTCGGCGAGAGTCTGCGGCCGGTTGACGCGCTCATCGCTGATGACGAAATGACTCTCGTCGTCGTCGGCGGCGGCAAAGGCTCCCTGCGCCGCCAGGGCGTCCAGAAAGGTCTCGACCTGGGCCCGGGCGCGCTGCCAGGTCGCCGGTCCGTTATGTTCCAGCAGCACCCAGCGCGTGCCCTGCTCGATGCTGGCCGCCACGAACAGCGCGAGCCGCCGTGCCGAGAGGTACCTCCAGTCCGAGGCGCCGCCGCCCGCGCCCAGGGTGCGCGGGCTCAGGCCGGTACGTGAGCCGCCCCGCACCGACAACAGAGTATTCACGCCCGCCTGCGCCAGCCGCGCCCGGTCGGCGTCGGACACCGCCACCGCCGGACGCAACCCGGGACGCAGAATCGCCTCTTCGCTCTCCGCAGCCGCCCATACCGGCCAGGTCTCATCGGAGCGCGCGATCATGCCCGCGGCGGCGCCGCACGAAGCGAAGGTCTCCAACCGGCCGCGCAGCCGATCGAAAGCCTGTACGCGCGGGTAGTACATGACGGCGCTGTCGCTGCGGAAGGGCCAGCCGCGCAGTGCATCGAGCGCGGCAGGCGCCGAGGCCCAGCTTGCTGGCGGATCGACCAGCAGCAGCGCCTGCCGGTCGCGGCATAGGCGCGCCGCTACCAGCAGAGTCGATAATCCCAGATCGCGCTCACGCGTCAGGGGCGGAATGCACAGCAGGTTGAAGCGGGCGACGCCCTGGAGCGCGAACAGTCCGGCGGCACCGCTGGCTGCGCCGATGATGTCGTAGTCGGTGAGCGGCGCGCCGTCATCCCCATCGGGATTGGAGAGTGTGTAGCCGACCGCCACGCCACCGGGTCCGCCGGCAGAGCGATCCGGGCGTTGCGCGGGAACCTCACTCGCCACGCGCACCAGGCGCGATCCGAGCAGCACGTCGGGGACGAACCGGCCCGAATCGGACATCACCGACACGCGCCGGTAGATCTCCTGGTCTTCCACCAGCTCCGAACCGGCGGTGCGCACGCGCTGCACCACGAGATTGAAGCGATCGCGCTCGGCGCTGCTCAGGCCGTCATAGTCCACCGAGGCGCGCAGGTACTCGCGCGAGCCGGGATTCAGAGCCACGAGCTTGAGTTCGCTCTCGGCCGCGGGCAGGGCAACGGTCGGCGGGCGCGCGCCGTTGGCGACGCGCACGATGAGTGCCTGGTGACCACCGTTCTCGAAGAACTGCTCGACCGCGTAGGAGAGGGTCGACGGTTGCCACAGGCCGCCAAAGTGCTGTTGGAACTCGCTGAAGCCTCTGACGGGCAGCGCCTGGTTGACCGGGCCCTTGAGGGTGCGGCCGACGAAGGCGGCGATTGCGGTCGGCACGTGCTCGATCGCGTGCTCGGTCGCGTGCTCGGTGCGGCTTTGTTGTGCGGGTTCTATGCCGGACGCGGGGCTGTCGGCCACTCAGGCGCCTCTTGGGATAAGCCCGCGCGACTCTAACACAGCGGCTCCCTACTCGGCGCGCTGCCGCGCGGCTTCACTCTCCGTCAGGCGCTGCGCTTCTTCGGCGCGCGCGCGCTCCAGTTCTTCGCGCTTGCGCGCGATCTCCGCGAGCATCAGCTGCAGCCACTCGGACAGCGCCGTCAAGGCGAAGACTCCTCAGCCGCCATTCTTGGGACGATCCCGTGGCGCCTTGGCTGCGTCCGGGGCCGGGGCATCGGCAGTTTGCTGCGCAGCATCCTCAGCGGGCGCGCCCGGCTCGATCTCGGAGAGCATCTGCTTGAAGGAGGCTTCATCCATCGGCAGGTCCGACTTGCCATCCCAGGTGGAACCTTCCGGAACCACGTTCTGCACGCGGGGCGCGGCGGCCAGGACCTGTTCCACCGTGGTGTCAGACACGGTGATCGGGACGGGCACGCCGCGCGGAGCGCGCGCCAGAGCCGACACCAGCGTCCAGTCGACTTGGGTACGGCGCGCCTTCAACTGCTGTTGCAGTGTCGCGGCGAGGGACTTGCTGAGGAGTCTGCGCGGGGCCTTCGACCACTCGCGCGTATCGTCCTCCAGAACGTCGAAGGGCTGCATGTACAGCTGCCCGTCACGCCAGCCGAACACGAACGGCTGATTGACCACCCGCACCTGGGTGCCGAGGGGCACCATGGCGAAGAACTGCGCGATGTCCTCCGGGTACAGGCGGATGCAGCCGTGGCTCGAACGCAGTCCGACGCCGGCCGGCTTATTGGTGCCGTGAATCAGGTAACTCGGCCACTGCAGGTAGAACGCGTACTTGCCCAGCGGGTTGTCCGGTCCGGGCCCGATCACCGGATCGAGATCCTCGCCGTTCTCGTGGTGCTCCTTGCGCACCGAGACCGGCACGCGCCAGGTGGGATCCTGCTGGCGGCGAACGATCTTCGTGACACCCTCGGGAGTTCGCCAGCCCACCTTGCCGATGCCGATGGGGTGAGTCAGCACGACGGGCCGTTCGCCGCGCCTGACCGGGGGATAATAGAAAATCCGCATGGCGGCGATGTTGATCACGAGCCCGGTGCGCGGCGCGTCCGGCAGGATGAACTGCGACGGGACCACGATCTCCCGGCCCTCCCCCGGCAGCCAGGGGTCGACCTTGGGATTGGCGCGCACGATCTCCTCGTAACCGACGTTGAAGCGACGGGCGATGTCGGTGAGCGTGTCGTCCTGGGTGGCCGCCACCACCTGCAGGACGCCGACGACGTCCTGAGCGCTGTCAAGCTCGAACCGCTCATTGGCCACCGGCGCCGGCCGTGCAGGCGCCGCCGGCGGGGCAGGAGGCGCGGGCGGGGGTGCCGGGTGCCGCCACTGGCCCACGAGCGAGCACCCCGCGATCAGCAGGCACGTAAGCGCGGCAGTCGCGACACGGGCCGTGGAACCCTTCATGGCGGAATTATGACCGATGTCGCAGGGGGCGCGAATCTCGTCGGCGATGCGCTACAGCAGCAGGGGCTGGTTCGGCAGCTCCTGGTCGCTGGGGTGCCGCCCCGGGAAGTGCCGTCCCAGCAGTGCCCCCACGCCCTGGATACCCGCGACCGAGCCCTCGCGAAAGCGCCCGGCGCGGTAATGCAGCTCCATCTGCCGGCACACCGCCTCCCACTCAGGCTGCGCGACGCGGGCGGCAATGCCGCGGTCGGCGATGATCTCGACCACCCGGTCCGCCATGAGCACGTAGATCAGGACACCGTTGTTGTGCGCCGTGTCCCACACGCCGAGCTGTCCGAACAGCTGCAGCGCGCGCTGCCGCGGCGGCAGCTCGCGCCACAGCTCCGGCAGATCGAAGGCGGTCTCGACGACGAAGCGGATCTCCCCGGCATGATGCGCTTCGCAGCTGCCGATGGCCTGTTCGATGGCGTCGCGAACCTGCGGCGTGAAGTGCCGGCGTGTGCTCCAGCGCGTGGTAGCGAGGTGGCGAATGAGACGCAGGAATTTCATGACCACGTCGCTCCTACCAGCTTCCGGAGGCGCCGCCGCCCCCGAATCCTCCGCCACCCCCGCTGAATCCACCGCCGCCGAATCCTCCGCCCCCAAGGCCGCCGCCGAATCCGCCCAGGCCGCCGCCGAAGCCCCCGCTACGCGGGTAGCTCGACCAGCCGCTGCCACGAGCCAGTCCGCCGAGCAGGGTGAACAGGAACGCGCCCGCTGCGGCGAGCAGAGCCAGGAGCAGTGCGTAGCCGGCGATCCACACCAGCACGCCCGCGCCGGCGGCGGTGAAGGCCGAGCCCAGTGTGCGTCCGAAAATCCCGCGCAGCACCACCGAACCGATGAAAACGGCGAACAGGATCAGCGGCAAGGGGGTCGAGCCGCGCGCGCGCCGGCCGGACTGCCAATCGTGTTCGGGGGGCGGCAGCGGCTCGCCTTCGATGAGTTTCATCATCTGGTCGAGGCCGGCGTCGATGCCGCCATAGTAATTCCCCTGGCGGAAGGCGGGCCGGATGGTCTCCGAAATGATGCGGTTGCACATGGCATCGGTCAGGACGCCTTCCAGGCCATAGCCGACCTCGATGCGCACGCGGTGATCGCTCTTGGCAATGATCAGCAGCGCCCCGTCATCGACCTTTTGCCGGCCAAGCTTCCACTGTTCCACCACCCGGATCGAGTACTGCTCGATCTGCTCGGGTTGGGTCGTGGGCACGAGGAGCACCGCGAGCTGCGAGCCCTTGGCGGACTCGAACGCCGCGAGCCTCTGCTCGAGCGCTGTCTGCTGCTCCGCGGTCAGCGTGCCGGTGAGATCAGTGACGCGCGCAGTCAGCTTAGGGATCGGCTGCAAGCCTTGGGCGGCAGACGGCAGCGACTGCGCAGCTGAAGACGGCGGCGCGATCACGGCGAGGCCCAGGCCCAGAAGCAGCGGCAGCGCCAGTCCCGCCCGCGCGCGGGCGCGGCTTGACCCTGCGGTCATTTCGTCGCGGGTTGTCCTGAGGGCGCCGGCGCCGCGGCCGGGGCTGGCTGTGCCCCAGGCGGCGAGGTGTCAAAGCTGACTGTCGGGGCGGTCGCGATCTGCTGCTCGTTGGCAACCGTGAAGTTGGGTTTCACCTGGAAACCGAATATTTTCGCCGTGAGATTGACGGGGAAGGAGCGCACCGTCACGTTGTAGGCCTGCACCGCCTGGATGTAGCGATTGCGCGCCACGGTGATGCGGTTTTCAGTGCCCTCGAGCTGCGATTGCAGATCGCGGAAATTCTGGTCCGACTTCAGCTGCGGGTAATTCTCAACGATCACCATCAGGCTCTTCAGGGCCTGGGTGAGATCGCCCTGTGCGGCCTGGTACTTCTGGAACAGCTGCGGGTTGTTGAGCACCTCGGGCGTCACCTGGATGGAGTTGGCCCTGGCGCGCGCCTCGGTCACCCCGATCAGCACCTTCTGCTCCTGGGCAGCGTAGCCCTTCACGGTGTTGACGAGATTCGGGATGAGATCCGCCCGGCGCTGATACTGATTCACGACCTCGGACCAGGCCGCCTTGACGTTCTCGTCCTGTTGCTGCAGGGAGTTGTAACCGCAGCCCGTTAGGCCCAGGACCGCGGCAGCCAGAAGGGTCGCAAACCACGCACGCATCGAATTCTCCTTGGGGCATCGCCCCGGTCCCCTTGGCCGGGGGGGCGTGGATTGTCACATGCCGGGGAAAGGCGCGTCGATTGCGCCAAAAAAAACCCCAGGTTTTGAGGCCTGGGGTTGATAAGGGCGGACCTTCGATGAAGGGAAGGAAGTCCGCCAGGGGATACCTCAGTGCAATCGCGCCCAATGCAGGATCCGGATGTCCTCCGAGTCCAGGTCAAAACTATGTGCCAGCAGCGCGCGCAGCTCACGGTTGGCGCGCGTGTTGTTGAGCGGCTCGCGCAGCTCGACTACGCCACTCCACTCGCTGCCGCAGCCGGGGCTTTGCGCCTTGCTGCCAGCGGTGACGAAGTGGGTGTAGTACTTGGTAGCCACGGTTTGCAGGTTAGTAGCGCGGCGCGGCGCTCGTCCGTGAGATGTTCCACAGAACCCCCGATTTCTGTAAAAGGGAGTGCGACATAATTCACAGGATTCCCCGCCGATGAGTCGCTTGCGGCAAACCGTGCCGGCGGGCTCGCAGTACATCACACCGGAGGGCGCGCGCCGCCTGCGCCTGGAGCTAGAGCTTCTCTGGCGCGATGAGCGACCCAGGGTCACCCAGGCGGTGGCGGCGGCGGCGGCCCAGGGGGATCGCTCCGAGAACGCCGAATACATCTACGGCAAGCGCCGCCTGCGGGAAATCGACCGCCGGGTACGCTTCCTGCGCCGGCGGCTCGAGGGCATGGTGGTCGTCGACCAGCCCCCCGCCGACCCGGGGCGTGTGTTCTTCGGGGCGTGGGTGCTGCTTGAGTCCGAGGACGGAGCGCAGTCACGCTACCGTATTGTCGGTCCCGACGAGTTCGACCGGGCGCCCGGCTACATCAGCATGGACTCACCCCTCGGGCGCGCGTTGCTGCGCAAGACCCTCGACGACGAGGTGACCGTGGAGGCTCCCGGCGGCAGTCGCGCGTTCGTGATCGTGTCGATCGAGTACGAGCGGGCCTCGCCCTGAGGCGGCGCCGCATCCTTACATCAGGCTTACCAGATCACCCGCACGTTCTTGAACTGCCAGGGATCGTTCCTGTCGATGTCCTCGGGGAACAGTCGCTCGCGCTCGTGCAGCGGCGACCAGTCCGTGTACTCCCCGATCACCGGACCCAGATACGGCATGCAGATCTCGAGATTGCGGCGGAAATCCATCTCATCAGGCTCGACCACACCGAGGTTGGGGTTCTCCATCGCCCACACCACCCCGGCCAGCACCGCCGCGCACACCTGCAGGCTGGTGGCGTTGTTGTAGGGGGCGAGCTTGCGCGCATCCCCGATCGACAGCTGCGAGCCGTACCAGTAGGCGTTCTTCCTGTGGCCGGCGAGCAGCACACCCAGCTCGTCGATGCCGCTCACGATGTCGTCCATGAGGATGCGCTGGCGCTCCTGCTGCACGTAGTTGCGCCCGGCGAGCTCGAACACCGACATCACTGCGGAGTCGCACGGGTGATACGCATAGTGCACCGTGGGACGGTACGCCACCTGCGTGCCATCGCGCACCGTGAAGTAGTCCGCCATCGAAATGGACTCGCTGTGCGTGATGCAGAAGCCGTGAAAATGGCCGGCGCGCGGTGTCCAGGTGCGCACGCGGGTGCCGGCGCCGGGCTGCGTCAGGTAGATCGCCGCCAGGCAGCCGGAGTCATGGCGCTTGCCGTCGCGCGGAAAGTTGCGCTCATGCGTGCCCCAGCCCATCTCACTCGGCTGCGAGCCCTCGCCGACGAAGCCGTCGATCGACCAGGTGTTGACGAATTCACCGGGTTGCTTCGGCTTGCCCGATACCTGCGTGTCGCGCTCGGCGATGTGGATGACCTTCACGCTGAGCCGGCGAGCGAGCTCGCTCCACTCGGCGCGCGAGGCGGGCTTGCCGGCCTCGACCTTGGTGTCGGCGGCGATGTTCAGCAGCGCCTGCTTCACGAAGTGCGACACCAGGCCCGGGTTGGCGCCGTGTGTGAGCACCGCGGTGGGGGTGCGCACATTGCCGGCCCGCAATGCCAGCGCCTCCTCGCGCAGCACGTAATTGGTGCGGCGGCTGGCGGGGACGGTCGGGTCGGTGTAGCCGCCCGGCCAGGGCTCGATGCAGGTGTCCAGGTACATCGCGCCCTTTTCCCAGCACAGCTTGATGAGCGCGATGCTCGACACTTCGACCGCAACGTTGATCAGGAAATCCCCGCGTCCCAGCAGCGGATTGAGCACCCGGCGGTAGTTCTCGCGCGTGAGGCGCTCCTTGACGAACTTGATGCCGTACTTGGCGGCCTCCTCGTTCCCCTTGTCCTCCGCAGTCACGATCGTGAGGCGCTCGGGCGCAATGCCGATGTGCCGCAGGATCAGCGGCAGCACACCCTGACCGATACTGCCAAAACCCACCAACAGGATCCGTCCGGGAAACTCGATGTGAATCTTGTCATTGCTGCTCATGATGCGGCTTCAGATCTCCTTAGCGCGGCATGAGGGCGCGCGCGGCTGTGAAGGGTATCATTCGCGCGGCTCACTCCGCGCGCCCTCTCTCTGGGTCGCTCGTTCAGCGCCAGTGAGGCGGATAGGTGCGCTGGTAGCCCGGCAGAGCCGCGACGCGCGCGAGCCAGCGCCCGAGCGCCGGATAGTTCACCTCCACCGGCATGAAGCGCGACGACAGCTCGCGCGCCTGCGGCCGCTCGAGCGCGCGCTTCAGCAGCTGGATGCCGGGGAAGATAACCATGTCGACCGCCGAGAAGGTATCCCCCACGATCCAATCGGACTTCGACAGCCGCCCCTCGATGGTACGCGCCTCGTTGGCGACCGCGTGCATCGCCGCCGTGATCTCGTCACCGGACAGATCCTCCTTGCCGCTGAACACCCCGCTGCTGATGCTGTTGAGCCGCGGCTCGATATACGCCTGGTACTCGCAGATGACGCGCATGATGGTGCCGGCTTCCTCCGGCGTACGGCCAAAGATCGGCGGCTGCGGGTACTTCAGGTCCAGGTAGTACAGGATCGCGAGCGACTCGAAGCACACGTAGTCGCCGTCCTTCAGCACCGGCACGCGGCCGCGCGGATTGAGCGCGAGCATCTGCGGGGACTTGTGCTCCTGCTTGGAGAACTGCAGCAGGTGGCTCACGTAAGGCAGCCGCTTGTACTCGAGCGCCAGCAGCACGCGCCACGCGAAGGGGCTGCCACTGCCCCAGAAAACCTCAATTGCCATCGCGCCCCCGCGGGAGGTGGTGGCTCGATTGTAACGACAACCGCACAGCGCCGAAAATGTATAGGCCAAGCGAGGAGAGTCCTAAAGCCATGCCGACGACGCTGATCGAGCCAGCCGCACTGGCCGCGCATCTCGCCGATCCCGACTGGGCCATCGTCGATTGCCGTTTCGACCTGGCACGCCCTGAGTGGGGCGCGCTCGCCTGGGCCGCCGGACACATTCCGAACGCGCTCTACGCCCATCTCGATCGCGATCTGTCGGGCCCGCGCAGCGCGCTGACGGGCCGGCATCCGTTGCCGGAGATCGCGGCACTCAGCGCCACGTTCGGACGCTGGGGCATAGATAAGGAGGTGCAGGTCGTGGCCTACGACCAGGGCGCGGGCGCCTATGCCGCGCGGCTGTGGTGGCTGCTGCGCTGGCTGGGACACCAGCAGGTGGCGGTGCTCGACGGCGGTTTCGCGGCGTGGGAGCGTGCCGGGCTGGCGCTCGAGACGGCTGCCACGGGCCGCGCGCCGCGACGCTTCACGGCCGCCCCCGCCGCGGGTCTGGTCGTGACGACGGCGGCGCTCGCGCCGGCAGTCGCGGCCGGCGCACTGACGCGCGGGGAGCTGACCCTCGTGGACGCGCGCAGCGCGGATCGCTTCGCCGGCCAGAACGAAACGCTCGACCCGGTCGCCGGCCATATCCCCGGTGCACGCAACCATCCGTTCTCGGGCAACCTTGATGCGCACGGGCGTTTCCTGAGCGCGCCCGAGCTGCGGCGCTGCTGGGCAGACACGCTGCGCGAGCGCCCGGCAGCGACGCTGATCGCGATGTGCGGCTCCGGCGTCACGGCCTGCCACAATCTGCTCGCGCTCGAAGCCGCCGGACTTGCCGGCGCGCGGCTGTACGCGGGATCGTGGAGCGAGTGGATCCGCGATCCGGCCCGCCCGGTGGCGCGGGGTGCGGAAACTTCCTGACCAGCACTCTCCCTGGTCACACAATTTTGATATAACGCGCCGTGGCTGCCGATCCCAAGAGCGCCGTCAACGGCAATCGCAAATTCAATCCCGCACAGCCCTGGCGGGTCGAGGACTCCCTCGATCTGTACCACGTCGAGGCGTGGGGCAAGGGCTACTTCAGCGTTAACGACAGCGGCCACGTGGTGGTGCGGCCGGATACGACGGAACGGTACGAGATCGATTTATACGAGGTGGTCGAGGGCCTGCAGGCCCGCGATCTGACCACCCCGGTGGTGGTGCGCTTCTCCGACATCCTCGCGCACCGCTTGCGGCGCCTGCACGATGCGTTCGCCCAGGCGATCACCGAGAACGACTACAAGAACCGCTACGCGGCCGTGTACCCGATCAAGGTGAACCAGCAGCGGCTGGTGGTCGAAGAGGTCTATCGCTACGGGCAGGAGTTCGGTTTCGGGCTCGAGGTGGGTTCGAAGCCGGAGCTGCTCGCGGTGATGGCGATGACCGAGAACGCCCCGGATCGGCTCATCGTCTGCAACGGCTTCAAGGACGACAGTTACATCGAGGCGGTGACGCTCGCCACCAAGCTCGGCCGCACCATCATCCCGGTGGTGGAGAACTTCGAGGAGCTCGGCCTCATCCTCAAGCACGCACAGGCCTACCAGGTGCGCCCGCGCATCGGTGTGCGCGTGAAGCTCTTCAGCGAGGGCTCCGGGCGCTGGAGCGCCTCCGCCGGGGAGAAGTCGAAGTTCGGCTTATTTATCACCGAGATCCTCGAGCTGTTCAACGTGCTCAAGGAGCACGACATGCTCGACTGCCTGCAGCTGGTGCACTGCCATCCGGGCAGCCAGCTGCAGGACATCCGCCGCGTCAAGGATGCGATCAACGAGCTGGCGCACGTGTACGCGGAGCTCAAGCTGATGGGCGCGGGCCTGCAGTACATCGACGTGGGCGGGGGCCTGGGGGTCGACTACGACGGCAGTGGCACGAACTTCCCCTCGTCGATGAACTACACGCTCAATGAATACGCCAACGACGTCGTCTACCGGGTCGCGAGCGTGTGCAACCTGCGCGACATTCCGCACCCCATGATCGTGAGCGAGTCCGGCCGCGCGGTGGCGGCGTACCACAGCGTGCTGATATTCGATGCGCTCGGCTCCTCGGCGCTCGACAAGTTCCGCGTCACCGGGGACCGGGCCGAGGACTACGGCGGGGACGAGGAATTGCCGCAGCCGGTGCAGGATCTGTTCGAGGCCTACCGCGCGGTGAGCGAGCGGCGGCTGGTCGAGTGCTATCACGACGCCCTCACCGCCCGCGAGCAGGTGCTGCAGATGTTCAATCTCGGCCTGCTGTCGCTCGAGTTCCGCGCGCTCGCCGAGCGGCTGTACTGGGCGACCTGCGCGAAGATCCGCGACTCCTGCCGCAAGCTCGAGCGTCTGCCGGAGGAGCTCGAGGACCTGGAATCGATTCTCTCCGATACCTATTTCTGCAACTTCTCGGTGTTCCAGTCGCTCCCGGACAGCTGGGCCATCGACCAGCTGTTCCCGATCATGCCCATCCACCGCCTGCATGAGCGCCCCGCCCGGACCGCCGTGCTCGCCGACATCACCTGCGACTCGGACGGCAAGATCGACCGCTTCGTGTCGCTGCGCGACGTGAAGCGCACCCTCGAAGTGCATGAGCTCAAGGCGGACGAAAGGTACTACCTGGCGGTGTTCCTGGTCGGCGCCTACCAGGAAACCCTCGGCGACCTGCACAATCTCTTTGGCGACACGCACGTGGTGCACGTGCGCCTGCACGACGAAGGCGGATGGTGGATCGAAGAGATCGTCAAGGGCGACACGGCCAACAAAGTGCTCGAATACATGGAGTACGACGTCGCGGAGCTGTATCCGGCGCTGGCGCGCGACTGCGAGCGTGCCATCCGCGACGGGCGCATGACGCTCGCGGAGAGCCAGGCCCTCAAGCGCTTCTACGAGCGCGAGCTCGACGGCTACGCGTACCTCGAGCCCGCCGGCGCGTGACGCGCGGCGAGGCGGCCCGCGCTGCAGCTGAGGCTCTAGAGGCGCACTCCCAACAGCACCAACAGGGCGAGCACCACGAACGCCGCGGCGGCAGCGCCGCGCACCCACTTGAGGGGCAGCCGTTTCGCCGCCGCCTCCCCCAACAGCACCACCGGCACGTCGGCCAGCATCATGCCGAGGGTGGTGCCGGCAACCACCGCGGCCAACGCGTGGTACCTGGCTGCCAGCGCCACGGTGGCGATCTGCGTCTTGTCGCCGATCTCCAGCAGGAAGAACGAGATCACCGAGGTGCCATAGGCCCCGAAGCTTGCCGGCCGCTCGCCCGCTGCCGCGGGCCTGTCGGGAATCAGCATCCATACCGCCGTGGCGAGGAACGACGCCGCCAGCAGGTAGCGCATCAGTGCCGCACTGATGCTCGCGGCGAGCAGCACGCCGACCGCGCCGGCGGCGAAGTGGTTGGCGAGAGTGGCGGTGAGAATCCCGCAGATGACCGGCACGGGCGCCCGGAAGCGCGCCGCCAGAACCAGGGCGAGAAGCTGTGTCTTGTCGCCGATCTCGGCGAGCGCGACGACGCCTGCCGAAACGAGAAACGCTTCCATAACACCCTTGGTTTGCGTCCCGCAAAGGCCGGGAGTAGCATGCCACGTGCGTTCGTATCCGTCGTGGATGAGTGCGTTTTGTTGAATGTGTTGACTTCATATCCCGCCCCGCGCTTCTCATCCGTGCGCGAACGCAGGTGCAGGCCGCTGGCCCAAGCGCTGCGCATTGACTGACCGCCGATCGTGTGCCTTGAAGCCTTGACCTGTTTGACTGTTCACGCGGTACATGCGACCGACCCGTGCGGCTCGCCGCTGTCCGCATTTGCAAGAGAGACTTCCTGATGACGACGATTTACGTGGGCAATCTGCCCTTCAACGCCACCGAGCAGGACGTGAAGGCCCTGTTTGAACGTCACGGCAAAGTGGAATCGGTGAAGCTCATCAACGACCGGGAAACCGGCAAACCGCGTGGTTTCGGATTCGTCGACATGCCCCAGGCCGAGGCGCAGAGCGCGATCCAGGCCCTGAACGGCTTTCAGATGAACGGCCGGCCGCTGCGCGTCAACGAGGCACAGGAGCGCCCACAACGCCCCCGCCAGGGTGGCGGTCCGTTCCGCCGCTGATCATTTCAGGACTTTGGGGGACAGGAAAACCCCGCCGCG
This sequence comes from Steroidobacteraceae bacterium, assembly GCA_041485725.1. GTDB lineage: Bacteria > Pseudomonadota > Gammaproteobacteria > Steroidobacterales > Steroidobacteraceae > 13-2-20CM-66-19. Next base: position 592 of record JBGPKC010000017.1, on the reverse strand, counting down.
CGCGGGGTTTTTTATGGCGCACATCAGGTAATGTGCGCCTGCCGTGCTCACAGCACTCACGAGGATGACCGACGATGTTCGCGAACCCGAGACTGGCCGCAGCCGCCATCGCCAGCGCGCTACTGGTGGCCGCGTGCGCGGCCACCAGCTCGCGGCAGACCACCGCCGAGGCGCTGACCGGCATCCTGGCCGCCGACTACCGCGCGCAGGAGAACCGCGCTCGCGACCGTTACCGCCATCCGAAGGAAACGTTGCTGTTCTTCGGCATCCGCCCCGAGATGAGCGTGCTGGAAGTCTGGCCGGAACCGGGTTGGTATACGGAGGTGATCGCGCCGCTGGTGCGCGACAAGGGCAAGTACTACGCCGCGGTCATTGCGGCGGACCCCGAGAGCAAATACATCAGCCAGCGTCTGGAGGAGTATCGCCACAAGCTGGCCGAGCGCCCGGATCTCTCCGGCCGCGTCTCGGTGGTCAGCGTCCCGGCGGATGGGAGCGACGCCCTGCCGCCGGCATCGGTCCACATGGTCGTGACCTTCCGCACCATCCACAACGGGATGTCGCGGGACACGGCAGCACCGGCACTCGCCACCAT
>JBGPKC010000016.1:0-47236 GCA_041485725.1 Steroidobacteraceae bacterium | reverse complement strand
TCGCTCACGGGCGTCGTGTCCAACGACGTCAACCACGCGTTCCAGTCCTTCACCCAGGACAGCTTCCCCGGCAAGTGGCGGGTGGTGTTCTTCTGGCCCAAGGACTTCACCTTCGTGTGCCCCACCGAGATCGCCGCCTTCGGCAAGCTCGAGAAGGAGTTCCGCGCGCGCGATGCGCAGCTGCTGGGCGCCAGCATCGACTCTGAGTACGTGCACCTCGCCTGGCGGCGCCAGAAGGAGGAGCTCAGGAACCTCCCTTTTCCGATGCTCGCCGACGTCAAGCGCGAGCTCGCCGGGGCGCTCGGCATCCTCGATCCGGAAGCCGGTGTGGCGCAGCGCGCGACCTTCATCGTGGATCCGCACGGTGTGATCCGCTTCGTCTACGTCACCGACCTCAACGTGGGCCGCAGCCCCGAGGAAGTGCTGCGCGTGCTGGACGCCCTGCAGACCGATGAGCTGTGCCCCTGCAACTGGCAGAAGGGCGAAGACACGCTCAAGGCGGCCTGAGGTGAGCACTCTGGAGGGCATTCGCGAGGCGCTGCCGGGCTACGCGCGCGATCTGCAACTGAACCTCGGCACGGTACTGACGCCGGCGGGGGCTCCCGGTCTCACCGAGCGGCAGATCTGGGCGGTGGCGCTCGCTGCAGCCAGCGCATCGCGCAACGCGACGTTCAGCTTACGACTCCAGGCGCTGGCCGCGAGTCATCTCGACGCCGCGCACGTGAGTGCGGCGCACGCCGCCGCCGCCATCATGGCCATGAACAATGTCTACTACCGCTTCCTGCACCTGGTGGAGGATCCCGAGTACGCTAGGCTCCCGGCGCGCCTGCGCATGAACGTCATCGGCAGCCCCGGCATCGCCAAGGCGGACTTCGAGTTGCTGGCGCTCGCGGTATCGGCGATCAATGGCTGCGGAAGCTGTGTTGCCTCGCACGAACGGCAACTGCGCCAGCACGGAGTTGCGCCTGAGGCGGTGCAGAGCGCGGTGCGCATCGCCGCGACGGTGCATGCGGTGGCGCGGGTTCTGGAGAGCGTGGGCGGGGAGCGCGTGGACAAGGCGGTGGCGGCCTGAAGCCATTGGGCCCAGGCGGACGCGACTGCGGCAGGCTGCCGGTTTCATCGATACACTGATGGAGGTTTGTCCACTGCAATCAGATCGTTGACTGTCCAGGCGCTGACCCTGTGTCTCGGGCTCGCTACCGCCGCGCCTGCGAGCGCGGCTCACACCGTGTCGGACGACTTGAGCCGCCAGATCAGGGTTCGCGATCCGCCGCTGCGCATCGTGAGCCTGGCCCCGGGCGCCACCGAGATGCTGTTCGCCGCCGGCGCCGGCGCCCAGGTGATCGCGACGGTCGAGTATTCCGACGAGCCGCCGGCGGCGCGGCGCCTGGTGCGCATCGGCGACGTGGCCGCGGTAGACATGGAACGGCTCGTGTCGTTGCGGCCGGACGTGGTGGTGGCGTGGCCGGCGGGCGGCAATCCGGCGCAGCGCGAGAAGATCGCGCGACTCAACATCCCGGTCTACGAACAGCAGGTGGTGCGACTGACCGACCTGCCCGTCTCGGTGCGGCGCCTGGGCGCGCTCGCCGGCACCGGCGCGGCGGCCGAGCGCGCTGCGCACGACATCGAGGCGCGCCTCGCAGCGCTGACCCGCACTTACGGCGCGGGCGCGGGTGGCGCCGGGAAACTGCCGACTGTGCTGCTGCAGGTGTGGAATCGCCCCATCTACACCGTGGGCGGTCAGCACCTCATGAGCGATGCGCTCTCGATCTGCGGCGCGCGCAACGTGTTTGCCGACTTGCCGGAAGCCGGTCCGGTGGTGGATACGGAGGCGGTCATCGCGCGGGATCCCGATATCATCATCGCGGCGGCGCCTCCGGGGGAGGGCGCGGCCTGGCTCGCCGACTGGAAGCGATTCGCGACTCTGGCGGCGGTGCGCAACGGGCGGCTGGTGGTGTTCGAGGACCAGGCATTGAGTCGCCTCGGGCCCAGCGTCATCGACGCCACCGAGGGGCTGTGCCGGACGATCGCGCGCGTCAATCGCGAAAGTTATTGAACTGCAGCGGCACATCGAGCTTCGCGCCGCGCAGCAGCGCGATCGCCGCCTGCAGCTCATCGCGCTGCTTGCCGCTGATGCGCACCTTGTCGCCCTGCAGACTCGCCTGCAGCTTGAGCTTCGAGTCCTTGACGAGGCGCATGATCTTCCTGCCGGTGTCCTGATCGATGCCGTGCCTGAGCACCACTTCCTGGTGCGCGGCCGAGAGCGTCGTCTGCGGCTCCTTCACCTCAAGGCACACCAGGTCGACGCCGCGCTTGGAGAGGCGCAGCTTCAGGATCTCCAGCATCTGCTTTAACTGAAAGTCCACCTGCGCGTGCAGCGTGACCGTGGACTCCAGCAACTCGAAGCGCGCGCCCGTGTCCTTGAAGTCGAAACGCTGCGACAGCTCGCGGTTCGCCTGGTCGACCGCGTTGGCGACTTCGTGGGCGTTGAGCTCGGAAACCGTATCGAAGGAAGGCATGGACCTGCAGCCTCAGCGCGGCTTTTTCTTGGCTTTGGCGTCGAGCTTGCGGCGATGCTTGCGCGAGAGCTCTATGAAGCGCGGCGTGGGACCGATGTCTTCGTAGAGCGGATCGCCCTGCTCGTCGGTGGAAATCACCCGTTTGCCGGCGATGTAGGGCATGGCGGCCGCGATTTCCTTGAGCGCCGCGCCCAGCAGTTCGGTAATGAGCTGCTCGGGCGCGCGCCCGGGAAACATCTCCGCGAGCGCCGCGAGACGCGCGGCATCATCGACCGGCAGCCGCACGGCGTAGGTCTTGGCGGTGCGCGGCGCAGCCGCTCGCTCGCGCCAGCTGTCGAGCAACTCTTTGAAACTCACCTGAAGACCACTCCTTAGCGCGCCTGAGGAGCCCGGGCGCGCATTCTAGCGGAAAGCATGCGCGCACCGGCGCGGCTTGTGACCGCGCGGCTGCGGGCGGTAGCATCGAGGGGCCATCGTGACGGATGGCGATCGGCGCCCTGCGCAAAGCAAAGAGGTTTTCATGTTCGATCATATCGGTTTGAAGGTGAAGGATCTGGACGCCAGCGTGCGCTTTTACACCGCTGCCCTGGGCCCTTTGGGTTACGAAGCCACCTCGCAGGACGAGTCGAGCGCGGCATTCGGTGCCAAGGGGACCTACACCCTGTGGCTCTATGCCGACGCCAAACTGGCGCATTCCCTGGTGCATATCGCCTTTACCGCGGGCAACCGTGCGGCGGTCGATGCGTTTTACCGCGAAGGGCTCAAGGCGCGCGGCCGCGACAACGGTCCACCCGGTGCGCGCACCGACTACAGCCCCACGTACTACGCCGCGTTCCTGTTCGATCCCGACGGGAATAACGTCGAAGCCGTGTGCCTGAAGTAATTCCAGGTTAGCGCGCACCTCGCCGGGGCGTTCCGCTTGACGTCCCAACTGCCCGACGGTGATACTCCTGTCAATGTCGCAGCAACGCTTCAGCATTTCGCGTCCCTGGTGGTGGCGCCCGTCATAACGGAGTGGGCTGACGGCTGGCTTGTTTCTCGCGATTTAAAGATTTCTTACGGCACCAGAAACCCATCTCCGGATGACCCCGGGATGGGTTTTTTGTTGTCCTGATCCACAGCTGGAGTCCTGAAGCGTTGCAACCACCCTTCGACATAACCGGTGATCTCGACACACCGGTGTCGGCGTTCATGAAGCTCGCCGCGTTCGAGCCACGCTTTCTGCTCGAGAGCGTCGAGGGGGGCGAACGGCTCGCGCGTTACTCGTTCATCGGTTTCGGTGATGCACTGGAGGTGCGGCTCGATGAGGCGGGCCTGACGATCGGCGCGCAGCGCCACCCGCTGCCGGCCAGCGGCGCGGAGCTGCTGTCGGGGCTGCGCACTGCGCTGCGCTTGGCGCCCAAGCCCGAGCCGGACATTGCCGGCGTACCGCTCGCGGGGGGGCTGGTCGGCTACGCCGCCTACGACGTGGTGCGGTACTTCGAGCGCCTGCCGGCCCGCGCGCGGGGTGTCAGCGGCGTGCCGGCACTGCACTACGTGGCGCCGCGATCGGTGCTGGTGTTCGATCATCTGACGCGCGGCATCGCGCTGCTTCATGCCGGCTCGGAACAGGAGCGCCGCTCGCTGCGCCAGGAAGTGGTGCGCGCGCTGCGCGGCGCAACGCCCAACGGCCGGCGCGGCCGCTACGCGCCACCGACCACGGCCTACACACGCACGGACTATATGGCCGGCGTGCGGCGCACCCAGGAATACATTGCCGCGGGCGATGTCTACCAGCTGGTGCTGGCGAGCCGCTTCTCGGGCCGCCACGAGCTCGATCCGTTCCAGGCGTATCGCGCGTTGCGGCTGATCAATCCCTCGCCTTACATGTACTACTGTGCGCTCGGGGAGGTGGCGGTGGTGGGCTCTTCGCCCGAAGCGCTGGTGAAGCTCAACGGACGGCACGCGCAGCTGCGACCCATCGCCGGCACCCGGCCGCGCTCGCCGGATGCCGCGGTCGATCGCGCACGCGAAGGGCAGCTGCTCGCCGATCCCAAGGAGAATGCCGAGCACGTGATGCTGGTGGACCTGGCGCGCAACGACCTCGGGCGCGTGGCCCGTGCCGGCAGCGTGCGCGTGGAGCCCTATCGGTCCATCGAGCGCTACAGTCACGTCATGCACATGGTGAGCGGCGTGCACGGCGAGCTGGCCGCCGATCGCGATGCGTTCGATCTGTTCGCCGCGGCATTTCCGGCCGGGACGCTGGTGGGTGCGCCCAAGGTACGCGCCATGCAGATCATCGATGAGCTCGAGCCGGTGAATCGCGGCCTGTATGGCGGCACGGTGGGTTATTTCGGCGCCGGCGGCGACATGGATCACGCCATCACCATCCGCACACTGGTGTTCAGCGGCGATGAGTACAGTTACCAGGCCGGCGCCGGCATCGTCGCCGACAGCGTGCCGGAAGCCGAGCACGAAGAGGTGTTGGCCAAGAGCGCGGCCCTGGTGCGCGCGCTCGAGCTCGCCGAGGAGGGGTTGTGAAGCCGCACCTGCTGCTGATCGACAACTACGACTCCTTCACCTACAACCTGGTGCAGGCGTTCCTGGTCCTCGGCGCGCAGGTGAGCGTCTACCGCAACGACGCGCTCAGCCCGCAGGAGGCGCAGGCGCTCGCACCCTCGCACCTGTGCATCTCGCCCGGACCGGGGACGCCGTACGACGCGGGCGTATCCATGGACATGATCCGCACATTCGCCGGTCGCATTCCGGTGCTCGGCGTATGCCTCGGACACCAGGCCATCGTGGAAGTGTTCGGTGGCAAGGTGGTGCGGGCCGATCGCCTCATGCACGGCAAGACTTCGCTCATACGTCACGATCAGCGCACGCTGTTCGAGGGCCTGCCGCAGCCCTGCGAAGTGGGGCGCTACCACTCGTTGATCGCCGCTCCCGCGACCATGCCCGCGGAGCTCGAGGTGAGTGCGCGCACCGCAGAAGCGGAGATCATGGCGGTGCGCCACCGTTCCCTGGTGGTGGAGGGCGTACAGTTTCATCCCGAGAGCATCCTGACGCCCGACGGTCCACGGCTGTTGGGCAATTTCCTCAAGTACACTGCGGGTGAGCGCGCTCGGCAAGCCACACCCGGAGCAGGCCATGGCGCTCCCGCGTGAGCTGCTGCAACAGCTCCTGGAGCGCCGCGACCTGTCGCAGGCGCAGGCCGAGGAGCTGCTCGCGCACCTGACAGACCCGCTGTTGCCGCCGGCGATGGCGGGGGCGATGCTCGCGGCGCTCTCGACCAAGGGCGTGGTGGCGGATGAAGTGCGGGGCTTCGCGCAGGCGATGCGCCGCCTGGCGCGCCGGCCCGGCTTGCCCGCGAACCTGCGCGCGATCGACATCGTCGGCACCGGCGGCGATGCTTCCGGAAGCTTCAACATCTCCACCGGTACCGCGCTCCTGACCGCCGCCTGCGGCGTGCCGGTCGTCAAGCACGGCAACCGCTCGGTCTCGAGCCGCTGCGGCAGCGCCGACGTGCTCGAAGCCCTCGGGCTCGCGATTCCTGCGGATGCGGAGGCCGCCGCGGCGTGTCTCAAGGCCACCGGCTTCACCTTCCTGTTTGCGCCTCACTACCATCCGGCCACGAAAGCGCTCGCCCCGATTCGCGCCGCGCTGGGCGTGCGCACCGTGTTCAACATCCTGGGACCGCTGGTCAATCCCGCGCAGCCGCCGCTGCATCTGGTCGGCGCGTACAGCCTGGACGTGGCGCGGCTGATCGCCGACACCTTCCAGGGTCTGCCCATCGAGCGCACCTTCGTGGTGCACGGCGCGGGCGGGTGGGATGAGCCCACGCCCATCGGTCCGTTCACGCTGTTCGACGTGCGGCCCGGCCGCGTCGAGGTGCGCGTGCGCGCGCCGGCGGAGTACGGACTTGCCCCCTGCCGGGCGAGCGATCTTGCCGGAGGCGACGCCGCGCACAACGCCCGCGCGCTCGAGGCGGTGCTGTACGGCGAGGATCGCGGCGCGCATCGCGATTGCCTGCTGTTGGGTACCGCGCTGGCGCTCGAGCTGGCGGGCGAGACGCCACTGCCTTGCGAGGGCATCGCACGCGCGGCGGCCGCCATCGACTCGGGCGCCGCGCGGCGATTGCTCGATGCGCTGAGGCAACAGCGGCCGGAGCGCAACACGTGAGCGTCGCGTTTCTCGATGAAATGGCCGACGCCAGCCGCGAGCGGGTGCGAGCGGCGAAGCAGACCCGCTCGGAGGCGGCGCTCGAGGTTCACGCCCGGCAGACCCCCGCGCCGCCGCGCCTGCGCCTCGATGCTTCCGGATTCGATCTCATCGCCGAGCTGAAACTGCGCTCGCCGGCGGCGGGGCAGCTGGGTCCGCCGAGCGAGAAGCTGGCGGCACGCGTCACGGCGTACGCGCGCGCCGGGGCCGCCGCGATCTCGGTCCTCACCGAGCCGAGCCGCTTCGATGGTTCACTCGAGCATCTGGCGAGCGCCACGCGGGCGCTGGCGCCGCTCGCCGTGCCCGCCATGCGCAAGGACTTTCTCGTGGATCCCTACCAGGTGCTGGAGGCGCGCGCCCTAGGCGCGGGCGGGGTGCTGGTCATTGTGCGCATGTTGTCGCGCAGCGAGATCGATGCACTGCTCGATTGCGCTCGTTCGCTGGGACTGTTCGTGCTGCTGGAAGCCTTCGACGCGCGCGACATCGAGCTCGTGCGCGAGCTGATCGAGGCGCACGCGGGAGCGAATCCGTTGTTGGCGGGCGTGAATTGCCGCGACCTCGCGACGCTGCAGGTGGTACCGCAGCGCCTGCTGGAGCTCGCGCCGCTGCTGCCGGCGCGCGCGCCGCGGGTGGCCGAGAGCGGCGTGGGATCGGCGGCGGATGCGCGGCAGATTGTCGCGGCCGGCTACCAGCTGGCGCTCGTCGGCAGCGCGCTCATGCAGGCCGACGACCCCGAAGCGCTCGCCGGGGTCCTGCTGGCGGCGGGACGTGCGGCCCGCAAGGCGCCTTAGATGTGGATCAAGATCTGCGGCATGACCACTGCTGAGGCGGTAACCGCGGCGCTGGATGCGCGCGTGGATGCAATCGGGTTCGTGTTCGCCGAGTCCTCGCGCCGGCTGACGCCCCAGCGAGCGGCGCAACTGGCGCAGAGCGCGCGCGGGCGGGTGCGCTGCGTGGCGGTGACCCGGCATCCGGCCCAGGCCACGGTGGATGAGATCCTGAAGGTGTTCAGGCCGGACGCGTTGCAGACGGACCTGTCCGATCTCGGCCGGCTGCAACTGCCGGCCGCACTCGATCTGCTGCCGGTCGTGCGCGCCGGGGATGAGGCGCCCGCGGCGCTGCCGGGGCGGATCCTGTTCGAGGGACCCGTGAGCGGTAGCGGCGTCGCGGGCGACTGGAACGCCGCCCGCCGTCTCGCGCGCCGCACGCAGCTGGTGCTCGCAGGCGGACTCAACACCGGCAACGTGGCCGCCGCCATCGCCGCGGTGCAGCCCTTCGGGGTTGACGTGTCGAGCGGTGTCGAGCTGCGGCCGGGAATGAAGAGTGCGGCCGAGATTGTGAACTTTGCATCGGCCGCGCGTGCCGCATCAGAGGATCCCGCATGAGTACACCCGCCGCACTGCCTGACGCCGCCCGCCTGCTCGCCGACCTGATCGCCGGCGTATTTCCCGACGCACGCGGCCGCTTCGGCCCGTTCGGCGGTCGTTACATTCCGGAAACGCTGATTCCCGCGCTCGAGCGCCTCGAGCGCGGCGTGCGCGAGCACCTGCATGAGCGCAGCTTTCAGGCGCAGTTCTCCGAACAGCTCACGAGCTGGGTGGGCCGCCCCACGGCGCTCACGTTTGCGGGCCGCTTGTCGGCGCGCTGGGGCGCGCAGCTGTGGCTCAAGCGCGAGGATCTGGCGCACACCGGTGCGCACAAGATCAACAATGCGATCGGCCAGGCGCTGCTCGCGCAGCGGCTCGGCGCCAGGCGCATCGTTGCCGAGACCGGCGCGGGACAACACGGCGTCGCGAGCGCCGCGGCGTGCGCGCGGCTGGGGCTGCCCTGCACGGTGTACATGGGGTCGATCGACATGGAGCGCCAGGCCCCCAACGTGGGGCGCATGCGCCTGCTGGGCGCCGAGGTCGTGCCCGTGACCACGGGCGATCGCACCCTGCGCGCCGCCATCGACGAGGCGCTGCGCGCCTGGGTATCGGATCCGCTCGATACTTATTATCTGCTCGGCTCGGTCGTGGGACCGCACCCGTATCCCTACCTGGTGCGCGAGCTGCAGTCGGTGATCGGCCGCGAAGCCCGCGCGCAGATGCTCGCCGCAACCGGTGCTCTGCCGGATGCAGTCATCGCCTGTGTCGGCGGCGGTTCCAATTCCATGGGCGCCTTTCATGCGTTCATCGCCGACACCACGGTCGAGATCATCGGCGTCGAGGCGGGCGGGCGCGGCGCGGGCCTGGGTGACAACGCCGCGACGCTCGCCTTCGGGCGGCCCGGCGTGCTGCACGGCACCTACTCCATGCTGCTGCAGAACGCAGACGGCCAGATCCAGGAGACGCATTCGGTGTCCGCCGGGCTCGACTATCCCGGCGTCGGCCCGGAGCACGCGCTGCTGTCGGCCGTGGGACGCGTTCACTACCAGACCGCGAGCGACGAGGAGGCGCTGGCCGGGGTGCGCGCCCTGAGTGAATGCGAAGGGATCCTGCCGGCCCTCGAGAGCGCGCACGCCCTCGCGGGCGCGGCCCGCTGGGCACAAGCGAACCCCGGTCGCTCCATACTCGTGTGTCTCTCGGGGCGCGGGGACAAGGACATGTCCACTCTGCAGCAGACCCTCCTCGAGCGAGAGCGCCAATGAGCCCGCGCCAGCGCATCAGTCAGGCGATCCGCGCCGCCGCCGCGGGGGGCGAGCCGGCGCTCGTGGCCTATCTCACCGCGGGTTACCCGCAGCGCGAGAGGTTTCGCGAGCATGTGCTCGCGCTGGCGGCCGGGGCCGAGGTGGTCGAGATCGGCGTGCCGTTCACCGATCCGATGGCGGACGGCGTCACCATTCAGCGTGCCAGCCTTGCGGCGCTCGCCCAGGGCGTGAGCCTCGAGTGGATCCTCGCCGAGCTGGAGCAGATCCGCGGGGTCAGCGTGCCGCTGCTGCTGATGAGCTACCTGAACCCACTGTTGGCCTTCGGCCTCGAACGGCTCGCCCAACGGGCGGCGCGTGCCGGGGTGGCGGGCTTCATCGTGCCGGATCTGCCGCTCGAGGAAAGCAGCGAGCTGCGCGCGGCGCTGGATGCGGAGCAGCTCGCGCTGGTGCAGATGGTGACTCCGGTTACGGAACCCGCGCGCCTGCGGCAGCTGTGCGCGGGCAGCCAGGGCTTCGTGTACGCCGTCACCATGACCGGGACGACCGGCAAGCATGTCGCGGTGCCCGACGAGGTGATCAGCTATCTCGATCGCGTGCGCGGGAGTTCCCCGATTCCGGTGTGCGCCGGTTTCGGCATCCGCAGCCGCGAGCAGGTCAAGCGGCTGCGCGGGCACGTCGACGGGGTGGTGATCGGCTCGGCGCTGGTGGAGGTGTTGGAGCGGGGCGAAGATCCCACCGCGTGGCTGCAGCAATTGCGTTTCAACTAACCGACTCAGGGTGCTCGAGCGCAGCGGCTTGTGTCAGCAGGGGCGAACGCTGCTCCAGATAGTCATATAGATCGTCAGCGACATCGCTCCAGCGACGCAACGTGGCCCGCGCGATCAGCGTTTTTCGCTGCTGCAGGTAGTCGCGATCGGTGATCAGGCGACGCGCGGCACGGGTGATGTCTGCGGTGTCTGCAGGGTCGATGTAGTCCATCAATTCCCCGCAAACTTCCGGAATCGAGCTCGCTTTGGAGGCGACACACAAATTGCCAAACCACGCAGACTCACCCACCGGCAGGCCCCAACCCTCTACGTGGCTCGGAAAGATGGAAAACAGGCAGTATTTATACAGCCATGCCAGCACCTGATCGGAGGGGCCGTTCACGACGCGCACGAACTGTGCAAGCATAGCGTCACCCTCCAACCGGGCGCGAACCTCCGCGCCACCGACCCGCCCGTACATGCCCGCAAACAACAGTAACGGTGTCTTGTCGCCGAACTCCCCGATCAGGTGCCGCCAGGTCTGCAGCAGCGAAATTCCGTTCTTTCTGGCATCGATCGTGCCTGCGGCAAGCACGAACTCCCGGCCCGCAAGCTGCGTCAATTGCGGCGGCAGGGGAATCTCGGCGTTGCGCTCAAAGCCGACGAACTCATGCGCCAGCCTCGTGACGTGAATGGGTGGCGCCATATTGCGCTCAGCGGCATAGCGACGCAGGTCGGCGGCTGCATAAGAAGATACGCAAGTAAAGCGGGTTGCGTATTGCAAAGCCTCATCCAGCCAGCGGCGGAAAAGGGTCGCCATCTTGGTGCGCACGTACTGCGGATTCGAAACCGGGATCAGGTCGTGGACCATCTGCAGCACATCACCGCCGCGTGCGCGATGCTCAGCCGCGAAGCGCCATAGTTCCGGAAACACCCAGGTGGTGCCAAGACAGGCAAGACGGCTGTCCGGCGGCAGCACGGTAATTTTCCTGACGGCAATCGGGCGCACCAGCTGGTGGCTGCGGGCGCTGGGCGCCAATCCCTTTCGTTGCAGGCGCTGCGGCGCGAGCAGAGCGGAAAGATAGATATCCGCTTTTTTAAGCGTACGCTGCAGTTTGCCTCTCGCCGCCTGCCGCAGATGGCTCTTGATTTGAACTTTGCTGGGAAAAATCCTCGATGTTTGCTGCAGACCGAGATCGATCAACAGACTTTCCGCACTGAACTCCTCTGCGTGCGCGAGACGGGCGGGATCGAATTCGTAGAATGACCTGCTGTCACGATCAAAGAAGATGCCGCGAATCAGTTCACCGCCGTGGTCACGCGCCAGCGATCTCACAATATTGAGCTCCACTCGCTGGATGCCGGTCACACGGTCGCTGTGCCCGGCCCAGTGAGCGATGTCGGTGGCGTCGAAGTAGATCGTCATGATGTGAATCGTAAAGCATGGAACCCCTCGCCCCAAGTTGCGCACCGCCACGGGCGGTTGCCTATCGCCGCTAAAGCGCCGATCCTCACGTGACTCATGAAGACCCTGACCATCGCCGCCCGCTTCTGCGGGCCTGCGGCCTCTTCGAACGGTGGCTATTTCGCCGGGCTGGTCGCGACGCTCGCGTCCCGGACACTGGCGGTGCGCCTGTTGAAACCGCCACCGCTGGACACGGAGCTTGCCGTCAGGGACCTCGAGGACGGTAGCCTGCAGGTCGTGCATGCAGAGGAGGCGATCGGCGAGGCGCGCCCCGCGGTGCTCACACTCGACGCCAAGCCTCCGCCGGACTATCTCGAGGCGGTGGAGGCCTCGCGTCGCTACGCGGGCTTTCGCTACCACCGTTTCCCCAGCTGCTTCGTCTGCGGCACCCGGCGGGTGCGCGGGGACGGCCTGCGCATTTTCGCCGGCCCGATGCCGGAGCGTGGGGTGGTCGCGGCGCCGTGGGTTCCCGACGCATCGCTCGATCGCGGTGATGACAAGGTGCGCCCGGAGTTCATGTCGGCGGCGCTCGATTGTCCCGGTTACTACGCGGTCGCCCCCGATGACCGGATGATGCTGCTCGCGGAGTTCACCGCGCACGTGGACCGCCTGGTCCACATCGGAGAGTCCTGCACGCTGGTGGGCTGGCAGATCGGCTCGAGCGGCCGCAAGCACGAGGCCGGCACGGCGATCTTCGACGGCAGGGGCGAGTTGTGCGGCAAGGCCCGCGCGCTGTGGATCGAGCCGCGGCCTTAGGCGCGAGGCGCGCCCGCGCGCGCCGCAACTCAGCCGCGACTCAGGCGCATCATCGCTTCCGTGTAACGTGCGCCGGCAGTGACGCCGGCGGGAAAGACTGTCTCGATGGCGGCCAGCTCCACGGCGTCCAGGCGTACCTCAAGCGCCCCGAGGTTCTCCTCGAGATTGCGCACCCGGCGGGTGCCGGGAATGGGCACGATGTGCTCCCCCTGCGCCAGCACCCAGGCGAGCGCCAGCTGCGCCGGGCTGCAGCCCTTGGATTTCGCGAGCGATCTCACCTTATCGACCAGCGCCAGATTGCGCGTGAAGTTCTCGCCCTGAAAGCGCGGGTTGGTGCGCCGGTAGTCATCGGAGTCGAAATCCTCGGGGCTCTTGATGGTACCGGTGAGAAAGCCGCGGCCCAGCGGACTGTAGGGCACGAAGCCGATGCCGAGGCGCTCGCAGCCCTCCAGTACGCCGTCCTCGGGATCGCGCGTCCACAGCGAGTACTCGCTCTGCAGCGCCGTGATGCGGTGCACGCGGTGGGCGCGCTCCAGCGTCTGCGGGGAAACTTCCGAGAGCCCGAGGTGGCGCACCTTGCCCGCGCGCACCAGCTGCGCCATGGCGCCCACGGTGTCCTCGATCGGCACGCTTGGATCCACGCGATGCAGGTAATACAGGTCGATGTGAGCGACCTGCAGACGCTTCAGGCTCGCCTCGCAGGCCTCGCGGACCCGCTCGGGACGGCCGTCGACGGTGCGCGCGGCGGGGTTGTCGCGCACGAAGCCGAACTTGGTGGCGAGAAATACGGCGTCGCGCCGGCCACGCAGCGCGCGCCCCACCAGCTCCTCGTTGGTGTACGGGCCGTACACGTCGGCGGTGTCGAGGAAATTCACGCCGCGCTCGAGCGCGTGGCGGAGCGTCGCGATCGACTCGCTGTCGTTGTGCGCGCCGTAGTACTCGCTCATGCCCATGCAACCCAGGCCCAGAGCCGACACGGTGGGGCCATTGCGGCCGAGCGTGCGTGTTTGCATGCACGCATTCTGCGCCCGCGGCTCAGCGCCACGAATACACAATAAGGGAGAGGCACAACCGGCGGCTAAGTCGTCACGGCGCTCAGCATGTGCGCCTGGCGCCAGCCGCCGTAGCGGTAGTACAGCGCGGCGAGTAGCGCGGAAAGCACCGAGGACACCGGGAAACTCCACCAGACCGCATCCGCCTGGTAGCGGTCGAGAAACAGCTGCGCGAGCGGGAAACGCACCACCAGCAGCGACACGGCGAGGATGACGAACGGCGCCATCACCGCGCCGGTTGCGCGCACCACGCCAAACAGCGCCACGGAAATTCCAAAGAAGATGAACGAGCCCGTGACGATGCGGTTCAGGTGGCTCGCGATGCTGAGCGCGGCGGATCCCGCCGGCAGGAACAGTCCGAACACGGCGGTGTCGAGCAGCTCGATCAGCAGCACGATCGAGCCGGTCAGCAGTACGCTGTAGAGCACGCCCACCCGGGCGATGCGCGTGACCCGGTCCCACTTGCCGGCGCCCACGTTCTGCGCCGTCATCGCCGACATGCCCATGCCCACGGCGAAGGCCGGCATCTGGATATAGTTCGAGATCTGCAGCGCGGCGCCGAACGCCGCGGTCGTGTCGACGCCGAAGCGGTTCACGAGCGTGATCATGAGCACGCCGCTGAGCGACAGCACCAGCATCTGGGCGCTCATCGGCAAGCCTTTTTTCACCAGCGTTGCGACCACGGACCAGTCCACCTTCAGCAGCGCCAGCTCACGCTGGTGCAGGCACAGGATGTGATGCCGGCGATACAGATGGCGGATGAGCGCGGCGAGACTCACGCTCTGGGCGACGAAGGTCGCGAGCGCCGAGCCCGCGATACCCAGCCTCGGAATGGGACCCACACCGAAGATGAACACCGGGTTCAGCGCAATGTCGATCCCGACCGACAGCAGCATGAAGTAGAACGGCGTCTTCGAGTCGCCGGCGCCGCGCAGCACCGCCCCCACGAAGGCATACATATAAAGACAGGGCAGCGCGAGGAAGATCACGCGCATGTAGGCCACCGCGAGCGGCAGCGAGTCTGCGGGCGTGTTCATGGCGATGAGCAGCGGCCGGCACAGCGCGAGTCCCGTGACGGCCATCGCCACCGAGATGCCGGCGAAGAAGGTCGCACTGGTGCCGACCACGCGCTTGGCCTCGGGCAGGTTGTTCGCGCCGATGTATTGGCCGATGAGGATGGTCGCCGCCAGCGCCACGCCGAAGGCCGCGCCGATCAGGAGGAACATCACGATGTTGGCGTTCGAGGTCGCCGTCAGCGCCGCCTCGCCCAGGAAGCGGCCGACCCAGATGGAGTTCACCGAGCCGTTGAGCGATTGCAGTATGTTGGCGAGGAGGATCGGCAGCGAGAATTTGAACAGCCCGACCCGGATCGAGCCCTCCGTGAGGGAGCGTTGCACTTGGCTTAGCGCCTCAGGCCGTAGGCGATGATACCGACACCGGCAGCCAGCAGCACCCAGCCCGGCCATTCCCGGCCGCGGCTCAGCGCCAGCCAGAACAGCCCGCCGCCGAGATAGGCCACGCCGAGGGTGATCGTGTCGCGTCTGCGGGCCGCACGCAGCTCGGCGCGCAGCTCGCTGATCTCAGGGGCGGGAGTCTGCGCACGCGCCACCCCGGCCTGGCGCTGCACCAGGCCCTGCAGCAGCGCGGGCAGGCCGCGCGCCGCCGCGATGAGCTGCGGTGCGTGGGTACGCAGCTCGTGCACCAGGGCGCGCACGCTGGTGCGCTCACGCATCCACTCGCGCAGGATCGGGCTCGCGGTGCTCCAGATATCGAGGTCCGGATACAGCTCGCGACCCAGGCCCTCCACGTTCAGGAGCGTCTTCTGCAGCAGCATGAGCTGCGGCTGGATCTGCATGTTGAAGCGCCGCGAGATCTCGAACAGGCGCAGCAGGATCCGTCCGAAGGAGATGTCCTTGAGCGGGCGGTCGAAGATCGGTTCGCACACCGTGCGCACCGCGGACTCCATCTCGTCGACCCGCGTGTCCGGGGGCACCCAGCCGGACTGCAGATGCAGCTGCGCGACGCGCCGGTAGTCACGATCGAACACCGCGAGGAAGTTTTCCGCGAGGTAGTGCTGATCGCCCGGATCGAGTGTGCCGACGATGCCGAAATCCACGGCCGCGTAGCGCGGCCGCTGCGGGTCATCGACCAGCACGAAGATATTCCCGGGGTGCATGTCGGCGTGGAAGAAGTTGTGGCGGAACACCTGCGTGAAAAAGATGCGCACGCCGTTCTCGGCGAGCTGCGCAATGTTGGTGCCGGCGGCCTTGAGGCGCTCCCGCTCGCTGATCGGCACGCCGTGGATGCGCTCCATGACCATGACGTCGGTGCGGCAGTAATCCCAGTGCACCTCCGGCACGTACAGGAGCTCCGAGCCGGCGAAGTTGCGCTTCAGCTGCGAGGCGTTGGCCGCCTCGCGCATCAGGTCGAGCTCATCGAGTATGGTCCGCTGGTATTCCGCGACCACCTCGCGCGGCCGCAGCCGCCGGCCCTCCGCCCAGTAGCGGTGCGCGAGATCGGCGAGCGCATGCAGCACTTCCAGGTCCCGCTCGATCACCGCGCGCATGCCCGGCCGCAGCACCTTGACCACGACCTCCGCGCCGCCGGGCAGGCGCGCGGCATGCACCTGCGCGATGGAGGCGGCGGCGAGCGGCGTCTCATCGAAGGCGTCGAACACCTGCGCCAGGGCTCGACCGTAGCTGTGCTCGAGCGACTCTCGGGCGATCGAGCCCGGAAACGGCGGCACGCGATCCTGCAGTTTGGCGAGTTCATCGGCGATATCCGCCGGCAGCAGGTCGCGGCGCGTGGAGACCGCCTGCCCGAACTTCACGAAAATGGGCCCGAGCTCCTGCAGCGCGAGCCTCAGGCGCTCGGCGCGGCTGGCACCGCGGCGGCGTTCGAACCACACCCCGGGCGAGAGAAAGAACAGGAAGCGCAGCGGCCGATATAGATGAGTGGCGCGCACGTAGTCATCCAGGCCGTGCCGCAGCAGCACCCGCTGGATCTCGACCAGCCGCACCAGCACCCGCAGCTTCACGGGTATGCGAGCCGTGTCACGGTGCGCCGCGCCGCGCGGTGAGCAGCTCGATGCGCGCCGCCAGGCGATCGACACCCTCGCGCACCGCATCGACACCGCGCAGGAACTGCTCGCCCTCGTTGCGCGGCACCAGATCGGCGCGTTCGTGGCCCAGGTACTCAGCCAGGTTCGTCAGCGTGGTGCTGGCGGCCTTACGGCTCCAATCCTGCCCCAGGCGCGCCAGCCGCCCGAGCTGATGGGCCGGCACATCCCCGAGCAGCAGCGACAGTTCTTCCTCCAGGTCGGGCCGCAGGAGCCGCGCGAGCTCGCGGAACTTCTGCGCCAGCTCCGCATCGCCGCCGATCGCGACCTCGCCACGCTGCAGCACGGCATCAGGTGACTCGCCCGCGAGCGCCAGCAGGCTTAGGGGCCCGCCCGCAAGCGTGGCGTCCGCAGGCGCCTCGTCGCGCGTCACGGTGAGCGTTTGACCGGTCGATGTCACCCGCAGGCGGGTGATATCACGAATCTCGATCGCCACACTCTTGCCCTCGAGCTCCGCGCACAGCTGCCGCGCGCGCGGTGAGCGCGGCAGGCCGCGGTTCAGCAGGTTGTCGAGGGTCGCGCTCAGCATCGCGGGCATTCTTCGGGCTTGGTAAGCGCTAGTACCGGTAACCGCGGTGTACGGCGACGATGCCGCCGGAGAGATTGTGGTAGCGGCAGCCTTCGAGTCCCGCGTCCTGCATCATCTTCAGGAGCCTCTCCTGGTCCGGATGCACGCGGATCGATTCGGCGAGATAGCGGTAACTCGCCGCGTCGCGCGCCACCAGCTTGCCGAGCAGCGGCAGAATGCGCAACGAGTAGGCGTCGTAGAGCGGCTTGAGTCCCGGTACCTTCGGGTGCGAGAACTCGAGCACCAGCAGCTGCCCGCCGGGTTTAAGAGCGCGGTGCATGCAGGCCAGCGCCGCGCTCTTGTCGGTGACGTTGCGCAGGCCGAAGCCGATGGTGATGCAGTCGAAGGTACCGTCGGGAAACGGCAGACGCTCGGCATTGGCCTGCACGTACTCGACGTTGCCGACGCAGCCCGCATCGATCAATCGGTCGCGGCCGCGCCGCAGCATGGCGGCGTTGATGTCGGTGAGCACGATGAGGCCGCGCTCACCCACCTGGCGGGCGAGTCCGGCCGCGAGGTCGCCGGTGCCGCCGGCGACGTCGAGCGCGCGCTGACCGGGGCGCAGATTCGCCAGCGCCAGCGTGAAACGCTTCCAGATCCGATGTGCGCCCGCGGACATCAGATCGTTCATCAGGTCGTAGTGGTCGGCGACCGAATCGAACACGCCGCGCACGCGGCGCGCCTTGTCCTCACGCGGTACGCGTTGAAAGCCGAAGTCGGTGGAACGCTCGTCGGTCATGGCGGTGCGCGACAAAAACGGATGAGACGCATTCTAGTCGATCGGGCACCGCGTGCCTGACGGTGCGATCGTGGTTGCATTTTTGCGGCAGCGATGCGCAGAATCGCCGCCGTTAAGGGGGTCTTGCGCACCAAGCGGGCCGGGTATCACTGTCCGGCCCGTTTTTTTTGGGCGCGAAGCCGTGCTTTTAAGGCGCCCGCCTAACGGTCCGGCCGCGCGCGCGCCTTGCGCTCCAGGTACCGCGTCCACTTCGCTGCCCTGTCACGGCCGAGCTCGTGCAGGTACTTCCAGGTGTAGAGCCCGGTGTCGTGCCCGTCGTCGAACACCAGCTTCACGGCGTACTGCCCGACCGGCTCGACGGCGTTGATGCCGACGTTCTCCTTGCCGAGCACCAGGACCTCCTGCCCGGGTCCGTGCCCTTTCACTTCGGCGGACGGGGAGTGCACCCGCAGATACTCGAACGGCAACTCGAAGCGGCTGCCGTCGGCGAAGCTCACTTCGAGCATGCGCGAGGTGCGGCGCAGGCGGATTTCGGTGGGAACGGGGTCGGACATAAGCACACGCAGTATAGGCAATGATGGCTGGACGCCCGGATTGCTGCAGCGCAATATAAGGTGATCCGGCGGCTGTCCGCGTGGCGCGACAACGGTTGCGGATACTGTGTTTGACGACGATGACAATCCGCCGCGCATCTCTATACTCACGGTCCTCTTTTTCGCCCACGAGGGGCTTAGGCACCAGGCCCGAGCAGTGAATGGAACCAACCGATACCTCCCATCCGGACTACTACCATCGAGTTGTGGATTGCCAGTGGGCCTGCCCGGCCCACACCGATGTTCCTGAATACATCCGATTGATCGCGCAGGGCCGCTTCACCGATGCCTACATGGTGAACCGGCACTCCAACGTGTTTCCCGGCATCCTCGGGCGCGTGTGCGACCGGCCGTGCGAGCCCGCCTGCCGCCGCGGCCGCATCGAGCAGCAAAAGCCGGTGGCGATCTGCCGCCTGAAGCGCGTCGCCGCCGACCACCGCGACGAGGTCGCGGGCCTGCTGCCGAAGATCCCGAAGGCGAAGAACGGCAAGCGCATCGCCTGCATCGGCGCCGGCTGCGCTTCCCTCACCGTGGCCAACGACCTGATGCCGCTCGGCTACCAGGTGACGATCTTCGAGCAGTATGGCGAGCCCGGCGGGCTGATGCGCACCAACATTCCCTCGTTCCGGCTGCCGCAGACGGTGCTCAACGAGGAGATCGCGATGATCACGGGGATGGGGGTGGAGCTGAAGCTCAATTCCCCCGTGCGGAGTCTGCGCCAGCTCCTGAAGGACGGCGGGTTCGACGCCGTGTTCGTGGGCTCCGGCGCGCCGAAAGGCAAGGAGCTGAAGCTCCCGGGGCGCGAGGCGGCGGCCGCCAATACCCACATCGGCATCGCCTGGCTGGAATCGGTGGCCTTCGGTCACATCGAGAAGATCGGCAAGCGCGTGCTCATCATCGGCGTGGGCAACACGGCCATGGACTGCTGCCGCACCAGCCTGCGGCTCGGGGCCGAGAGCGTGAAAGTCATGGCGCGCAAGCCGCGCGGTTTCTTCAAGGCCTCGGAATGGGAGCTCGAGGACGCCGAAGAGGAGAGCGTCGCGATCATCATCAACCGCGCCCCGCGCTCGTTCGTGATCGAGAACGGCAGATTGACGGGAATGCGGTTCGACAAGATGGAGTACGAGCTCGACGCTGGCGGGCGCATCACCGCCGAGCGCAGCGCCGGCGAGGAGTTCCTGCCCGCGGACGATGTGATCCTCGCCATCGGCCAGGAGAACGCCTTCCCCTGGATCGAGCGCGATCTGGGGGTCGAGTTCGACAAATGGGACGTGCCGGTGGTCGACAAGACGACGTTTCAATCGACGCGGCCCGGGGTGTTCTTCGGCGGCGATGCCGCGTTTGGGCCGAAGAACATCATCTGGGCGGTCGAGCAGGGCCACCAGGCCGCCATCTCCATTCACCGTCACTGCCACGGCGAGGCGGTGAGCGAGCGTCTGGCTCCCGGCATCAACCTGCAGAGCCGCAAGATGGGCATGCACGAGTGGTCGTACGCGAACGACTACTCGCCGGTCGAGCGGCGGCTGATGCCGCACGTGTCGCTCAAGGAGCGCTTCAAGAAGCTCGACATCGAAGTCGAGCTCGGCTTCACGGCGGAGCAGGTGGAGCAGGAAGTGCAGCGCTGCCTCAACTGCGACGTGCAGACCGTGTTTATCGCCAAACTGTGCATCGAGTGCGACGCGTGCCTGGACATCTGCCCGGTGGACTGCCTCACCATCACCCACAACGGCGCGGAAGCGGAGCTGCGCACGCGCCTCAAGGCACCGGCGCAGAACCTCGAGCAGCCGCTGTACGTGTCAGCGGGCCTGCCGCAGACCGGCCGCGTCATGGTGAAGGACGAGGATCTGTGCGTGCACTGCGGCCTGTGCGCGGAGCGCTGCCCGACCGCGGCCTGGGACATGCAGAAGTCGGAACTGCACTGGCCGCTGGCCGTGGACGAGGCCCGGATGCTCGCGGCGCGCAAACCCAAGATTGCCTAGAAACCACTATGTCCCCAGCGAACAGCACGCGCGTCAACGACTTCACCATCAAGATCGCCACGGTGAACGGCACCGGCTCGGCGAGTGCCAACACGCTGCTGATGAAGTCGATCTTCCGCAGCGGGATTCCGGTGATGGGCAAGAACTACTTCCCGTCCAACATCCAGGGCCTGCCCACCTGGTACGAAATCCGCATCACCCGCGACGGCTACGTGGCGCGCTCCGGCCAGGTCGACATCATGGTCGCCATGAACGCCGAGACCTATGCGCGCGACGTGAAGGAAATCGCTCCCGGCGGCTACCTGGTGTACGACTCCACCTGGCCGCGCCCCGCGCTGCTCAAGCGCGAGGACATCACGGTGTTCGGGGTGCCGCTGGCGCGGCTGTGCAACGAGAACTTCAACGGCGTGCGCACCCGCATCCTGATGAAGAACATCTGCTACGCCGGGGTGCTGGCGGCGCTGCTCGATCTGGATCTGGCGCGGATCCGCGAACTGCTGGCGGAGACTTACGCCAAGAAGCCGCAGCTGGTCGACAGCAACATGCAGGCCATTCAGCTCGGCTACGATTACGCGCGCGCCACCTTCCCTTGTCCTCTGCCGCTACGCGTTGAGCAGATGACCGGGACCGCCGGCCACATCATGATCGATGGCAACACCGCCGCGGCGCTGGGGTGCGTGTTCGCCGGGGCCACGGTGGCTGCGTGGTACCCGATCACGCCGTCCACCTCGTTGATGGACGCGTTCAAGATGTTCGCCGACCGCATGCGCGTCGACCGCGACAGCGGGCGCAGGAACTTCGCCTTTATCCAGGCCGAGGACGAGCTGGCGGCGATCGGCATGGTGATCGGCGCGATGTGGAACGGCGCCCGCGCCTTTACCGCGACCTCAGGCCCCGGCATCTCGCTCATGAACGAGTTCCTGGGACTGGCGTACTACGCGGAAGTGCCGGCGGTGATTTTCGACATCCAGCGCGTGGGTCCCTCCACCGGCATGCCGACCCGCACCCAGCAGGGCGATCTGATGGAATGCGCGTACGCCTCCCACGGCGATACCCGCCACGTGTGCCTGTATCCGGCGAACCCTGAGGAATGCTTCTACATGACGGTGCAGGCCTTCGATCTCGCCGAGCGCCTGCAGACCCCCGTGCTGGTGCTGTCAGATCTGGACATCGGCATGAACGACTGGATGTGCCGCGACCTCAAGTGGGACGACAACTACCGTCCCGATCGCGGCAAGGTGCTGGGCAAGGAAGAGATTCTGAAGCTGGAGAAGTTCTATCGCTTCATCGACAAGGATGGCGACGGCATCACCGCCCGAACCCTGCCCGGCGTGCATCCGAAGGCCGCCTACTTCGCGCGCGGCTCGGGGCACACGCAGTACGGCGCCTACACCGAGGACGCCGCCGACTACCAGATGGTGCTCGACCGCCTGCTGAAGAAGTGGGCGACGGCGAAAAAGCTGGTGCCGCGCGCGGTGATCGATGCCACCGCGGGCGCGCCGGTAGGTCTGGTGTCCCTCGGCAGCTGCGACGGCGCGATTCGCGAGGCCATCGATGTGCTGAAGAGCCGCGGCGTGGCGGTGGACTACATGCGGGTGCGCTCATTCCCGTTCAGCGAGGACGTCGAGCGTTTCCTGGCGGCGCACCAGCTGCTGTTCGTCGTGGAGCAGAACCGTGACGCGCAGTTCCGCGCGCTGCTGACGCTCGAGACCGCCGTGGAAAAATCCAGGCTGCGATCGCTGCTGCACTACAACGGGCTGCCGATCTCCTCGGCGTTCATCGTCGAGGGGGTGCTAGCGGAATTGCAACCGCGCCAGCAGCTGCAACCGAAAGGCGCGCTGCGTGGGAGGCCGACATGACCTTCATTGCCAAACCCAAGGTCGCGCACCCGTCGCTGCCGAAAAACGCGCTCGGCTTCACCCGCCGCGACTACGAAGGCGCGCTGTCGACGTTGTGCGCGGGCTGCGGGCATGACTCGATCACCGCCGCGATCGTCGAGGCGAGCTGGGGGCTGGCGATCGAGCCGCAGAACATGGTGAAGCTGTCGGGCATCGGCTGCTCGTCCAAAACCACCGCCTACTTCGTGAGCGGCGGCCACGGCTTCAATTCGGTGCACGGCCGCATGCCCTCGATCGCCATGGGCGCGAATGCCGCCAACCGCGCGCTTCAGTACATTGGCGTTTCGGGCGACGGCGATACCCTCTCCATAGGTCTCGGCCAGTTCTGCCACGCGATCCGCCGCAACCTCAACATGCTGTACATCATCGAGAACAACGGCGTCTATGGGCTCACCAAGGGGCAGTTTTCCGCATCCGCGGACGTCGGCAGCAAGGCCAAGAAGGGCGAAACCAACTTCCAGCCGCCGATCGACCCGGTGCTGCTGGCGATGACGCTCGGCGCGACGTTCGTGGCGCGCAGCTTCTCCGGCGACAAGCAGCAGCTGGTGCCGCTGATCCAGGCGGGGCTCAGGCATCAGGGCTTTGCCCTCATCGACGTGCTCTCGCCCTGCGTGACTTTCAATGACCACGAAGGTTCCACCAAGAGCTACGCTTACACGCGCGAGCACTACGAACCCGCGGTGCACGCGGATTTCGTGCCGCTGGAGCGCGAGATCATCGCGGACTACAAGGAAGGCGAGACCCTGCCGCTGGTCATGCACGACGGCAGCCGCATCGTGCTGCGCAAGCTCGACACCGCCTACGACCCGACCAACCGCACCCTGGCTGCCGCGCAGATCCACGAGCGCATGAAAGCCGGCGAGTACCTGACCGGACTGCTGTACGTGGAGCGCTCGGAGAATGAGTTCCACCAGCTGAATGCCACGCCCGACGCGCCGCTCAACAGTCTGCCGTACGAAGTGCTGTCGCCGGGCGCGCAGGGCCTGGAGAAGGTGCTGGCGCGCTACCGCTAAAGACTACCGTGATCAGGACACACGGACTCACTCATATCGCGCTCGCGGTGGCGGATCCCGGTTGAGAGTGCGGGAGGCCTGGTCACCTCCCGTGGTGAATTCGGTCCCGGCTTGCCGTACGCGTTCGTTCGCGACCCGGACGGCTATGAGATCGAGATATGGTTCGAGTGACCTAGCGAACCCCGGAACCGAACGCGTAGCGCACGGCGAGCTGCAGCTGGGTTTCCGTCGCCACAGGTGGACCGCCGAGCTCTGCACGGTAGTAGGAGTTGCTCCGCACCCGCAGCCACTCGAGCGCCACGCGCCAGTGCGCATCGGCATCGAACAGCCAGGCCGCGGTCCAGGCGTGCCCACTCTGGTAGCTACCATCCTCGCTGCTGTCGACTTTAAACCGGTCATAGCGCGCGCTCAGCGTCTGCCGGCCGAAGCGCTTTGACAGCAGGGCGAACTGCGCCCGGAACGGCCACACCAGCTGCACCCCGGGCGGGGCGATGACGGTCTCGCCATCGAGCCATTGCAGGATCCCGGTCCAGCCCGTGCTGCTCTCGACCCGCAGCCCGGCGCTGTTGAAGCGCGTGGCCCAGGCGATGGCACCGGAGACGGTGTCTATCTGGGTCGGGTCGGCGCGGTTGTCGTAGCGCAGGACGCGCAGCACCACACGATCGAGATAGCGTCCTTCCACGCCCGCGTACACGCCGGTACGCCGGTCGAATTGCTGGAACGGCTCCGCGCCGCCCGGCGGTCCCACACGTGCGAACACCGGCGTCTGGCGGTCGTGCAGCATGAAGCCATTGCTGGCGATCACCACGCCCGCCCCCTCGTTCCAGCGAAATGCGCCTGCGGTCAATCCGAGGTCGAAGTCGTGGCCGGTGCGTGTGCCGAGCCAGTCGAGCTGCGCCTCGAGCCCGATGGTGCGCACTTCGACTCCGAGCCAGGTGTTGATGGCCGAGTACGACAGGGTGTACGGGGACTCCCAGCCGGCGGCGCGGTTCTCGAGCGAGATCGGCGGATAGAACGCGCCCGCCTTCATACGCAGCCGGTAACCCGCGCGCGGGTACGGACGGAACTGCAGATACGCCTCCGTCACTCCCACCGGGCTGCGGTCCTTGTCGTCCCAAATGGAAGCGTCGAGGTGCACGCTCCACAGCTCCCCGAGAGGCGCGCTCAGCGCGAGCCGCGCCCGCCCGAGCTGTACTCCGGAGTCGTTGCGGTCGAAGCGGGTGCTGCCGAGACCTCCGTCCATGAAGGAGCGTCCGGCATCCGAGGTCACCAGCCGTGTGTCGAGGCTCATCTGCCAGTCGGCGCCCCGGCCGGTCGCGACGAGGGCCAGCAATGTGAGCGTCGCCGCGCTCCGGCACAGGGTTCGTTCAAGGTGCGGGAAGCTCGGCATCGCGCGCCTCAGTAGTCCCACGAATGCGGACGGTCCGCGATCGGCGCCGGCTGCAGTGATTTCAGCAGGTGCAGCGTCAGTTCGGCACGGTCGGCGTCGCCGACGGTGAGTTCGCGCTCCAGGTCCGCTTGGCTGTCGCGCAGTCGCGGGTGCCAGATGGTGACCTGGTAGCGGCCGCGCACAACATCCGCCGACCAGGCTCCCTGAGCATCCGTGCGGCCGAAGTACGGCGCGTCGGTGACCAGCAGATACGCCAGCATTTCGTCGTGAATGTTGCAGCCGAGAGTGATCACTCCGGTCTGATCGAACTGCACCGGCGGGTACGGCTTGCCGTGGTACAGGGGCAGCTGGAAGCGCTTGGCCGCGGAGAACGAGTAGATCTGGTGACTTACGGAATCGCTGTTCGGGAACGCCACCGTGGAGCCGACCGGCACGACCAGCAGATCCGGAGCGAAGGCGCGATTCACCTGGTCCATCACGGCGTGCACCGGCGCGGGCCGCTTGCCCTGCCCATCGAGGGGTCGCGCGGTGACCACGGCGCCCGAGAGCGCATGGCCGTCGGGCGTCTGAACGTGGATGACGAGTGTCGCGGCCAGGACGGGGCCCGCCCGGCCGAGCGCGGCCAGCAGCGCCAGGGCCCCGGCAGCCCGCCGTGCAGAGCACGCGATGCGACTTAGTCGTGCCGGAGGTCTCATTCCCGTACTCGAATCCTCGCGGTAAGCACCGCACAGCTCTTAGGATGCTCAACATATTCGAGCTTATTTAATGGGCAGTTTCCGTAAACGGCTTCTCGTGCTGATCATCGGGCTGGTGATCGTCACCCAAACTGTGACGCTGGCCGCAGTGCTGGCGAGCACCCGGCGCACCGTGGAGGCGCGCGCGGCCGAGCAGCTGCGTTCCGGGGGCGCATTCGCCGAGCAACTCATCCGCTTTCGCGCCGGCCAGCTGGCCAACGGCGTGGCCGTGCTGGCGGCGGACTTCGGCTTTCGGGAGGCCGTCGCGAGCGGCGATTCGCCCACCATCCTGTCAGCCGCCCGCAACAACGCCCAGCGCATCGGCGCCGACATGGCGCTGCTGCTCGATACGCAGGGCCGGGTGCTCGCATCTACAGCGCCGGGCGCCGCCGACTCCGCCGGATCGCCCGCGGGTCTGCTGCAGGATGTTTCCAGCGTGCGCGACCAGCCCGACTTTCGGGTCTTCGGCGCGCGTTCGTATCAGTTCTTCCTCGCGCCGGTGCGCACCCCCGAGACCATTGCCTGGGTCGCGATGGGATTCGTCGCCGATGACGCGCTGGCGCAGAAAATCCGGGATCTGGTCGGCTCGCAGGTCGCGATTGTCACCCACGGGTACGATGGGGTCCTGCGGGTCGCCGCGACGCTGCCGGCCGGACAGCGCGCTTCCGCTTTCAGCCCGGCGGGCGGGTTCCCGGCGGCGAGCGACCTGTCGCACATCACGCGCCTGGCGGGTGCGGACTACCTGAGTTTCGCGCGGCGCCTCGACACCCGCGGAGACGCGGTCGACCTCATCCTGCTGAAACCATTACAGGACGTGCTGGCTCCCTATCGCGACCTGCGCGACGCCATGCTGCTGATCGACACCATCGCGCTGGCGCTGGCCGCGGTGATCGGTGCGGTGCTCGGGCGCAGCGCCACCCGTCCGATCGGCGAGCTGATGCGCGCCGCGCGGCGCATCGAGCAAGGGCAATACGAGACCGCGGTGAGTGTTTCAGGGGGAGATGAGTTTCGCCGGCTCGCGGCCACCTTCAACGGCATGCAGAACAACATCGCGGCTCGCGAGGCGGACATCACCTACCAGGCCTACCACGATCCGCTGACGCAACTGCCAAACCGGGCGCTGGCCACACGTGAGCTCGAGAATCTCGTGAGCGGCACCGAGCGCCAGTCGAGCGCCGCGCTGGTGCTCATCGAGCTGCGCAACCTGCGCGACATCAACGCCTCTCTCGGACACCAGGTCGCAGACGAGGTGCTGCGCGAAGCCTCCCGGCGGCTTAAGCACAACGTGGCCGCCGACGACACGGTCGCACGCCTGGGTGAAACCCAATTGCTGGTGATCGCGCCGGGCTGCTCCGCGGAGCGCGCGCTGCTGTATGCCGAGCAGCTCATCGCGGTGGTCCGCACCGGCTTTCATCTGGCGGGCGTCAGCCTCGATCTGCGCCTGGCGTGCGGCGTATGCCTGTTTCCCGCTCATGGCCGCACGGCGGATGAGCTGCTGCAGCGCGCGCAGGTGGCCCTGGGGGATGCGGACGAGGCGCGCGCGCGGGTGGCGATCTACCGTCCCGGGCAGGACGAACAGCATCGTCGCCGGCTCACGCTGATCACCGATCTTTTCACCGCCATCGATCAGGACGCTCTCACGCTGGTATATCAGCCGAAGGTCGACATGGCGACCCGCACGGTCAGGAGCCTTGAAGCCCTGGTGCGCTGGAACCACCCGCAGCTCGGGCCGGTGCCGCCCGCGGAATTCGTGCCGCTGGCGGAGAGCACCGGCGGGTCGCGCCGGCTCACCAACTGGGTACTCGCCGCGGCGGTGCGGCAGATGGGCGAGTGGCGCCGCTCGGGTCTGGAGCTCGACCTGGCGGTGAACCTGTCGGCGCCCGACATTCTGGACCCGGATCTCGGCGATGAGATCCTGGCGCTGCTGCGCCAGCATCGGGTGGATTCCACCGCCCTGCTGCTGGAGATCACCGAAAGCGCGGTGATGCGTGATCCGCAGGTTGCGGTGCGCAACATGCAACTGCTGCGCATCGCCGGGGTGCGCTTCTCGATCGACGATTTCGGCACCGGGCACTCCTCGCTGTCGCAGCTGAGTGTGCTGCCGGTGGACGAGCTGAAAATCGATCGCTCGTTCATTGCTCAGGCCGCCGGCGGCGCGCTCACCATCCTCACCTCGACCATCGAGCTCGGCCACAGCATGGGGCTGAAGGTCGTCGCCGAGGGAGTGGAGGAGCCGGCCGCCTGGAACCTGCTGCGCCGGCTGGGCTGCGACTTCGCTCAAGGGTACCTGATCAGTCCGCCGCTGCCCGCGGCGCAAGTCCCGGCGTTCATCGCGAAAGCCAACCAGCTTCTGCCGGCCTCCGACTCGACGCTGCTGCAGCTGCGGGCACTCGAGCAGCTGACGGAGCGCTCCGGGCGCTGATGCTCGCGCTGCGATCGGCGCCGGCGCCTCCGCGGCGCTTCAATCCAGCAGCGCGTCCACGCGCCGCCGGTACTGCAACAGCAGCTCGGTGGCAAAGTCGGCGAACACCCGGATCTTGGGCGAGTCGCGCAGCGCGCTGCGGCACACGACCGAAATGGGCGCGCCCGGCGCCGACCACTCGCGCAGCACCACCTCGAGCCGACCCGTGGCGAGCGCCTCGGCCACCACCAGGTCCATGGTCTGCACGATGCCGGCGTTGCGGATCGCGGCCATGATCTGCGCCTCGACGGAATTGAAGGCAACGTTGAACGTGAGCGACAGCTGCGTGCGTACCGTGCCGCGCTGGAACTGCCACTTGCGCGCGCGGCGGTTGCCGGCTGCGAGATGCCCGACCAGCTTGTGGCGGCGCAGCTCCTCGGGTTCCGCGGGCACACCGTGCGCGCGCAGGTACTCAGGCGCGGCGCAGGTCAGCAGCCGCGTCGTCACCACGCGGCGCGCCACCAGGTGCGGCTCGCGTACCGCCCCGACGCGCACCACCAGGTCGACTTCCTCGGCGATGAGATCGATGACCCGGTCGTTAAACTGCACCTCCAGCTGCAGGTCCGGGTAGCGCGCCGTGAATTTCGGCAATGCCGGGATCAGCAGCGCGCGGCCGAACACTACCGGCACGTCCACGCGCAGGCGCCCCTGCGGTGACAGACGCGTGCGCCTGAGGGTCTCGTCGGCGGCTTCGAGCTCGGCCAGGATCCGCTGGCAGCGCGCCAGATACTCCGCGCCGTCGCTCGTCAGTCCCACCCGGCGCGTGGTGCGGTGGAACAGCTGGCAACGCAGGTGCCGTTCGAGCTCGGCCACGTGCGTGCTCACCACCGCACGCGAGATCCTGAGCGCGTCCGCGGCGCGGGTGAAGGAGTGCAGGTCTGCAACCCGCACGAAGCTGCGCATGCACACCAGCTGATCCACGCCAGGAATTGTAAGTCATTCCAGAACAATGAATTCGCGATTAGACTGTTTTTGAAAGTGCCGCCCGCTCCTACAGTCAGGTGCATGTTCATATTCAACCGGCCGTTCGGGGCGGTCGCTGCCGGACTGGGCGTGGCACTGTTCATCGTGTGTCTGGATGGCGTGCGTCAGCCCCCGGAAATCCCCCTGGACGTCGCGCGTGTGGTAAATAGCACACAGTCACTTGTGCCCCGCCCGGCGCATGCGGTATCTTCCGCGCCGGTTCGTGACCGTTCCCTTTCCTGCCGCCTGCCGCCCGCCTCGTTTGCGAGTTGGCTTCCGAGTCTGAAAAGCCGAATCGTTCTCGACCAGGTGGCAGTGCGTGCGCCGACGACCCAACCGATCTTCGGTAAGCGCTCCTGCTAGTACTTTTATTTCAGGAGTTTGATTGCATGACGAAGATCTATGTTGGCAACCTGCCGTTTTCCGCCACTGATGCCGAGATCCGCGAGCTGTTCGCGGCGCACGGCACGGTCGAGTCGGTGAGCATCATCACCGATCGCGACACTGGTCGGCCGCGCGGCTTCGGGTTCGTTGAGATGTCACGCGCCGATGCGTCGCGCGCGATCCAGAATCTCAATGGCAAGGAGCTGGGCGGGCGTCCGTTGCGGGTGAATGAGGCCCAGGAGCGCACGGGCGGTGGCGGCAACCGCGGCGGCGGCGCGCCGAAGCGCTGGTAAGCGTCAAGGCTGCCAAGGGCCGGTCGTGCGTGCCTGCAAGGGCATCCGCGACCGGCCTTTCTCATTATGTGAAGAGCGAATCGGAGTGATTTCTCATGGGCAAAGGTGATCCCAGAACCCGCCGCGGCAAGATCTACCAGGGCTCGTTCGGCAAGTCGCGCCCCAAGGATCCGGCGAAGAAAAAGAAGAAAGCGGCCAAGGCCGCGAAGCGCTGAGCGCGTTGCACCTAAGCGAACGGCGTTGCGGGAGCGGCCGCCGACGGCCGCGTCTTGCGCTCCAGGCACTCGCGGATGATTTGCAGCGCCGGGCGCTCGTTCGGCGGCAACTCCACGGCGCTTGATTTCAAGGGCGTCGTGCGGCTGCCCCAGCGCACGACATGGGCGCAGTAACTCAAGCCCCCGCCGAAACCGGGCATCAGCAAGAGCGCTCCCGGGCGCACGCGTTGCTCTTCCAGCGCCTCGCACAGCGCGACCGGCACGGTGGCCGCCGACATGTTGCCGTAGCGCTGTATGTTCACGTACACCCGCTCCATCGGCACGTGCGTGCGCTTGGCGACGGCTTCGATGATGCGCAGATTCGCCTGGTGCGGCACCACCAGGTCCACGTCCCGGGGCTTGACGTTCAGCCGCGTGAGCGTGTCCTCACAGGCGCCGCTCATGCCCTGCACGGCGCGCTTGAAGATTTCCTGGCCTTCGAACTGCCAGCGGGTGATGCCATAGAGCACGCCGCGGTTGGCATAGCGCCCGCCCATGCCCTGCACGCGCAGGATCTCGCGCGCGTCGCCATCGCAGCCGAGCTTTTCGGCGAGCACGCCCTCCTCGCGGTCGCTGGCTTCGAGCACTACCGCCGCCGCGCCATCGCCGAACAGCACCGCGACATCCCGGTCGCTCCAGTCCATGAACGGCGAGATGAGCTCCGCGCCGATCACCAGGGCGTTGCGTACCACCTTGGTGCGGATCAGGGCGGTGGCGGCGGACAGGCCGTAGAGAAAACTGGTGCAGGCGGTGTTGATGTCGAAGGCCGCCGCGGGCTGCGCGCCGATGCGCACCTGGATGCCTGAGGCCATGTTCGGCACCTGGTCCTCATGGCTGCAGGTGCCGAACACGATGAGCTCGATGCTGCTGCCGGCGATGCCGGCGGCGGCGAGCGCGCGCGCCGCCGCCACGTACGCGAGCTCTTCCAGGCCGACGTGGGAAATTCGCCGCTCGCGGATACCGGTGCGACTGACGATCCATTCGTCGCTGGTGTCGAGCAGGCTGGAAAGATCGTGGTTGCTGAGCACCGCCGGCGGCAGGCACTTGCCCCAGCCGGTGATGGCCGCGTGGATCACGGTGACGCCCCCTCTTGCTTCGTAAGAATAGCAGGCTGCCGCTACAATCCGCAGCCTGAACTGTGCCGCGCTGCCCGAAGGGGGTTCCGGAAGATGCAAACACCGCAGTCGACAGGCGCCGCCGCCGCGCCGCAGTTGCGCGACCTCCTGGACGATGCACTGCGCTACTGGGAGCCGCGCCGCATCGCGTACAACCTGGTGCTGACCTGCGTGTGTCTCGGCTGGCTGGTCTTTACCTGGCCGCACTTTCGCGCAGCCCTCCTGACTGCGTTCCTGCCGTTGTTCGTGCTCGCGGTGCTCGCGAACGTCTGCTACTGCGCGGCGTATGTCGTCGACATCCCGATGCAGTATTCCTCGTTTCGCGCGCCGTGGCGGCGCTGGCGCTGGGGTCTGTGGCTCGCAGGCGTGTTGTTCGCGGCCATCCTGGCGTCCTACTGGATCGTCGATGAGATCTACCCCGCGGTGCTGCCGGCGCCCTGAACCCCGGCGCGTAATCGAACCAAAGGGCTAGGGCGCCGTCGGCAGCCGGCTGGCATCCGGAGCGTAGTCAAAGGAGTCGAAGTACAAGCGCTCCGTGGACAATCCATGACGCGGAAACTGTGCCCGCATCGCTTCGATCATCGCGGGCGGGCCGGCGGCGTACACCTCAAAGCGCGCCAGGTTCGGGTAGTCGGCGAGCACGGCTTCATGCACCCAGCCGGCGCGATGATGCGCGGCTTCGGCCGCGGACGCTTCGGACAATACGGCGGTGAACGTAAGCTGCGGATGCCGGCGCACCCACTCCAGCACCAGCTCCTCCTCATAGAGGTCCTGCGTGTGGCGCGCCCCCCAGTAGAAGTGGATGTCGCGCCGGATACCCGTTTCCAGCACATGCCGCAGCATCGACTTCAGCGGTGCGAAGCCCGTGCCACCCGCGACCATCAGCACCGGGTCCGAGCCCGGGGCGTAGCTGAATTGCCCGAGCGGCCCTTCGATCCTGAGCAATGACCCCGCACCGAGCGGTGCGGCGGCGCCGCCCACAGCCCCGAACAGCCGCTCGCTGAATCCTCCGCCGCTGACCCGCCGCACGTGCAGCTCGATGAGCTCGCCGTCGTGCGGCGGGTTGGCGATGGAGAAGCTGCGGCGCCGGCCGCTCTCGAGCAGCACGTCCAGGTATTGCCCGGGATGGAAGCGCAGGGGCTCCACCGCCGGCAGTCGCAACCACAGCTGCATCACGTCGGGGGCGAGCGGCCTCAAGCGCGCAATCCGGCACGGCAGCGTCTTGATCTCGACATCCGCGACGCTGGCGATGAGGCGCGCCCGCACGGTGAGGTCCGAGTCGGCGCGCGCCTGGCACAGCAGGATGTCGCCGCACTGCGCTTCTTCCGCCGTGATACCGAGCGGTGGGCCGTTGGGGTAGTGGATCTCGCCGGCCAGCAGGCGTGCGCGGCACGAGCCGCAGTGGCCGGACTTGCAACTGTGCGGCAGGTTGAGTCCCGCGCTCAGCGCCGCTTCCAGTACTGGCTGTCCCGGCGTGACGCGCAGCGTGCGCCCGTGCGGTTCGATGCGTACGCTATGTTCCTCCGCGCTCAAGTGTCGGGGCTCCTGTCTGACCGCACGGCCGCGGTGTCATAAAGAGGCGCTAGACTAGACGCTCCAGGACGCGGAGGCCAAGGAGGAGTGCCATGTTCGTGAACCCGCCGGCAGATGAGATCGCACAACTGCTGCGCGCCGCGCACACCATCGCGGTCGTGGGACTCTCGGCCGATCGCACCCGCCCGAGCCACGGTGTCGCGCGTGCCCTGCAGCGCTTCGGCTACCGGATCATTCCCGTGACGCCTTCCGCGGAGACCGTCCTGGGGGAGCCCGCGGTGCCCTCGCTGGATCAACTGCCGGAGGTGCTGGGTCGCGGCGAGCGGGTCGACATCGTCGATGTGTTCCGCCGTCCCGAGCACGTGGCGGGGATCGTCACGGACTGCATTCGCCTGAAGCTCCCGGCGCTGTGGCTGCAGGAAGGTGTCGTCGACCAGGCTGCCGCCGAGCGGGCGGTGCAGGCCGGGATTTTCACGGTCATGGACCGTTGCCTGTTCAAGGTCCGCACGGCGCTGCGTTAGATGCGGGTCGATCGCCTTCAGGTCCGCGCGCGCGGTGTTTTGCGTTATCCTTCGCTGCAATGCGCATCGATTTCACGAAGATGCACGGAGTGGGCAACGATTTCGTCGTGTTCGATGCGCCCGCCGACGAGTCCCTTCTCAGGCCCGAGCTGCTGCGCAGTCTCGCGGAGCGCCGCACCGGCATCGGGTTTGACCAGGCGCTGGTGCTCGAGCCGCCCAGGCGCGCCGACACGGCCGTGTTCTATCGGATCTTCAACTCCGATGGCGACGAGGTCGAGCAATGCGGCAACGGCGCGCGCTGCATTGCCGCGCTCCTGCACCACCGCGGCGTCAGCCGCAACGGCTCGGTCACACTCGACAGTCCTGCCGGGCTGGTGCGCGCGCGCATCGAGGCCGGACATGGCGTGTCGGTTGACATGGGCGTACCCGACTTCGATCCCCGCGCGCTGCCCTTCGAGGCGCCGCGCGAAGCGGACAGCTACCCTCTGGAGGTCGCCGGCCGCACGCTCGACATCGGTGCGGTCTCGATGGGCAATCCGCACGCGGTCATCACCGTGGCCTCGGTCGAGGCGGCCCCGGTTGCAACCCTCGGGCCTCAGATCGAGCGCCATCCGCGCTTTCCGAAACGCGTGAACGCAGGCTTTCTCGAGATCGTCGCACGCGCGCAGGTGCGCCTGCGTGTGTACGAGCGCGGCGCGGGCGAGACGCTCGGCTGCGGCACCGGCGCCTGCGCGGCGGTCGCCGTGGGGCGCCGGCGCGGGCTGCTCGACAGTCAGGTGCGGGTGAGCGTGCGCGGCGGCGAGTTACGCGTAAACTGGGCGGGTCCGGGGGAACACATCTGGCTGACCGGTCCCACGGAGATATCCTTCGCAGGTCACGTCGAGGTCTAGAACGCCATGACTACACGAGAGGCTCGCGGAGTTACCGCGGCAGAGACCGAAGAAGAGTCCATCGCGAGCTATCTGCAGCGCACTCCCGATTTCTTCGAGCGCCACCAGGCGGTGCTGGTACGGCTGAGGTTACCGCACGCGCGCGGCGGCTCAACCATTTCGCTGGTCGAACGCCAGATCGAGGTGTTGCGCGAGAAGCAGGCGGCTCTGGAGAGCAAGCTCGCGGAACTGGTGCGGGTGGCTCGCGCGAACGACGCCATTTCGGAGCGACTGCACCGCTTCACACGCCGGCTGGTGCTGGACGCCGTGCCGCGTGAGCAGGCCGTGGCGCGCATCGAAGCGGGTTTGCGCGAGGACTTCGACGCCTTCCAGGCGGCTCTGGTACTGATCGGCGAACCGTCTGCTCCCACAGCTACACCGCGCTTCGTGCGCACCGTGGCGGCCACCGATCCGAATCTCAAATCCTTTGAATCGCTGTTCAGCAGCGGCAAACCGCGCTGCGGCCAGGCGCGCGACTCGCAGCGTGAGTTCCTGTTCGGGCCCGAAGGTCTGGAAATGGCCTCGGTGGCGCTGGTGCCGCTCGGGGAGAAGGGCTCGGTGGGCCTGCTCGCGCTCGGCAGCACCGACCGCGACCGCTTTCACCCGGCCATGAGCACCGAGTTTCTCGCGCGCATGGCGGAGTTGATCGCCGCTTCCTTGAGCAACACGGCGCGCTGACGGCGCCGGATGAACGGACCATGACGCCTGCGGCGCTCGAGTGGGTAACCCGATTCCGGCGTTACATGAGCTCCGAGCGCCGCCTGTCCACGCACACCGACACGAGCTACGCGCGCGATCTTGCGGCGCTGGTGAAGTTCTGTGATCGCTCGGGCCTTGGCGACTGGAGCGCGCTCGACACCCAGCACGTGCGCACCTTCGCCGCGCATTCTCACGCCGCGGGACTCGCGCCGCGCAGTATCCAGCGCCGCCTGTCCGCGGTGCGCAGCTTCTACGAGTTCCTGCTGCGCGAGGGCCGCAGTGGCGACCAGGGCGCGACCGCAGCGCCGGCGGCTGGCCGGCGGCGGCGCACGGAGCGGGTCACGCGCAATCCCGCCCATGACGTACCCGCTCCCAAGGCCGTGCGGCGCCTGCCGCAAACCCTCGATGCGGACCAGATGGCGCGGCTGCTGCAAATCCCCGCCGGGGGCGGGCTGACCTCGCGCGACCGGGCGATCATGGAGCTTCTGTATTCCTCGGGCCTGCGCCTGGCGGAGCTCGTGGGACTGGATGTCACCAGCCTGGATCTCAAGGATCGGATGGTGCAGGTGCTCGGCAAGGGCAGGAAGGCCCGTATCGTTCCGGTCGGACGCGCCGCGGTGCAGGCGCTCAGGCTGTGGCTGAAGGAGCGGGCGGCGGTGGCCAAGGAGCAGGAGACGGCGCTGTTCGTCGGCCGCTCGGGCGGGCGTCTGGGGCCGCGGGCGGTGCAGGTGCGCGTGGCCTACTGGGCGCGGCGCCAGGGGCTTCGGGTGCACGTGCACCCGCACCTGTTCCGGCATTCGTTCGCTTCGCACCTGCTGGAGTCCAGTGGCGAGTTGCGCGGAGTGCAGGAACTGCTGGGTCATGCCGACATCTCGACCACCCAGATCTACACCCATCTTGATTTCCAGCATCTCGCCCGTATCTACGACGCTACGCACCCGCGGGCGCGCAGAAAGGCCTGAGGCTCGACGCAGGGCCTGAATTCACGCACGCGAGACGTGCGCCGATGGAAACCCCATGAGCGACAAGTCAGGCTTCAATCCTCACGGCACGACTATCCTGGGCGTGCGCCGCGACGGCGCGCTTGCCTTGGGCGGGGATGGCCAGGTCACCCTCGGCAACACCGTCATGAAGGGCAACGCACGCAAGGTGCGCCGGCTCGCCAACGACAGGGTGCTGGCCGGTTTTGCCGGCGGCACCGCCGATGCCTTCACGCTGTTCGAGCGCTTCGAGGGCAAGCTCGAGAAATACGGCAACCTGACGCGCGCCGCGATCGAGCTCGCCAAGGACTGGCGCTCGGACCGCTACCTGCGGCGTCTGGAAGCGCTGCTGCTGGTGGGGGATGCGGACAAACTGTTGTTGATTTCCGGTAACGGCGACGTGATCGAGCCCGACTACGACGTGGCCGCCATCGGCTCCGGCGGGCAGTTCGCGCTGGCCGCCGCGCGCGCGCTTCTGGAAGGCTCCACTCTCGATGCCCGCAGCATCGTGGAGCGCTCGCTCAACATCGCCGCCGACATCTGCATCTACACCAACCGCAACCTGGTCATCGAGGAATTGAAACGCACCCAGGGAGCCGGGGTCTAAGCACCATGTCATCGCTAACACCCCGCCAGATCGTCCTGGAACTCGACAAGCATATCGTGGGCCAGGACGCCGCCAAGCGCGCCGTCGCCATCGCACTGCGCAACCGCTGGCGTCGCATGCAGGTCGACGAGCCCCTGCGGCAGGAAATCACGCCCAAGAACATTCTCATGATCGGCCCGACCGGCGTCGGCAAGACCGAGATCGCCAGGCGCCTGGCGAAGCTCGCCAACGCGCCGTTCGTGAAGGTGGAAGCCACCAAGTTCACCGAGGTCGGCTACGTCGGCCGCGACGTCGACTCGATCGTCAAGGATCTCGCGGACGTCGCCGTGAAAATCACCCGCGAGCAGGAAATGGCCAAGGTGCGTGAGCGGGCGCTGGACGCCGCCGAAGAGCGCGTGCTGGACACGCTCCTGCCCAAGCCGCGCATGATGGGCTTCTCCACCGACGAGCCTGCGCCGGCGCGCGACGGGGAGACGCGCCAGAAATTCCGCAAGATGTTGCGTGAGCACGAGCTCGACGACCGGGAAATCGAGATCGAGCTGCGCATCCTGCCGATGGGCGTGGAGATCATGGCGCCTCCGGGCATGGAAGAGATGCAGCAGCAGCTGCAGTCGATGTTCCAGAACCTGGGCGGCAACCGCACCCGCACCCGCAAGCTCAAGGTGCGCGAGGCACTGAAGCTCCTCACCGACGAGGAGGCCGGCAAGCTCATCAACGAGGACGAGCTCAAGATCCAGGCGCTCGCCAATGCCGAGCAGAACGGCATCGTGTTCATCGACGAGATCGATAAGGTGACGCGCCGCCAGGAGACGCTCGGCGCAGACGTCTCGCGTGAGGGCGTGCAGCGCGACCTGCTGCCGCTGGTCGAGGGCTCGACGGTGGCGACCAAGTACGGCCCGGTGAAGACCGACCACGTGCTGTTCATCGCCTCCGGCGCGTTCAGCCTCTCCAAGCCCTCGGACCTGATCCCGGAACTGCAGGGCCGGTTGCCGATCCGCGTGGAGCTCGACTCGCTGAAAGTCGGCGACTTCGTGCGCATTCTCACCGAGCCCGACGCCTCGCTCACCACGCAGTACAAGGCGCTGATGGCGACCGAAGGCGTGCAGGTCGAGTTCGCGCCGGATGGCGTGCGGCGCATCGCCGAGATCGCCTTTCAGGTGAACGAGCGCACCGAGAACATCGGCGCGCGGCGCCTGCACACCGTCATGGAGCGCCTGCTCGAGACCGTCTCCTACGAGGCGGCGGAGCAGAACGGCAAGCCCGACGGCCGGGGCTCCGTGACCATCGACGCGAAGTACGTCGACGATCACTTGGGGAAGCTGGTCCAGGACGAGGACTTGAGCCGCTATATCCTGTAGACGCCCGGCACTTAAGCCGCTATCGCCCTCGTTGACTGTGTATTGCAAAGTACTTGACAATACAATGAGACTGCGGCTAGCTTCCAACTCGTGACCAACCCGGAGAAGCAGACCGTGCAGTCCGCCAATACTGTCCGGATTGATTCCCAGGCCGCCGCCACGCTGCGCTACATCCGGGCGTCCATGGAGGCGGCCTCATCGATTGCGGTCCCGGGATCCGCCGGCAGCGCCATGGGTCTCGTGGGTCTGCTCGCCGCGGTGCTGTCGTCCACTCCCGGCCTGCGCGAGCATTGGCTCGGCATCTGGTTGCTCGCCGCCGCCGTCGCCGCCAGCCTCGGCGCTGCGTTAGTGGCGCGACCGTCGTCGCTGCGGGGACTGACCCTGTCCGGTACCCCCATCCGCAAGCTTGCCCTGTGCCTGATTCCCTCGATGTTCGCGGGGGCCGTCATGACGGCGGTACATTGGACCTCGGGCAATCTTCACGCCATTCCCGGCACGTGGTTGCTGCTATACGGGTGCGCCTTGATCGCCGCCAGCGTGCCCACCACCCGAACCATCGCCGTGATGGGCGGATTGTTCGCGGCCCTGGGGCTGCTCGCGCTCCTGCTGCCCGACAATCTCCAGACGCTCATGCTCGGCATGGGATTCGGTGGTCTGCACCTGCTCTTTGGCTTCCTTATTGGACGGGCTGGCGATGACCGCTAAGGTTCGGGCGCGTACCGCGGTTGCAAGGGCGACGCGCAGACGTCCGCAGCTGGCGACCGTGCCTGGGTCGCCTCGTAAAAATGTTGACGCCCAGGCTGATCGCCTGGTGTACGAGCGCGTGCGCCTCGGAATCATGAGTGCTTTGGCGGTGCGGGAGGAACTGACGTTCAACGAGCTCAAGGAGCTGTTTGACGTCAGCGACGGCAACCTGAGTGCGCATGCCCGCAAGCTCGAAGAGGCGAAATACCTGACCTGTACGAAGTCTTTTGAAGATCGCCGCCCCAGATCGGTCTATCGACTGACGCCGCTCGGGAAGGCTGCGCTGCATCGCTACCTTGACCACGTCGAGGCCGTGATCAAGGCCACCCGCGGGCAGTGATTTTCATTTGCCCCTTTACTCTGCAAAGCAAAGTAATTTCTCATGCACATCGCAATCATCATGGACGGCAACGGACGGTGGGCGTCGCGTCGTCACCTGCCCCGCAGCGCCGGGCATCGCGCCGGCGCGAGGGCCGTCAACGCCGTCGTGGAAGCAGCGGCGCGGCACGGAATCACAACTCTGACTCTATACGCATTCTCGGCCGCCAACTGGAGTCGGCCAGGTGCCGAAGTCAGTGCGTTATTCGCACTGCTGCGGCGGCATCTGCTGACTCAGACACAACGCTGCCTGGATCAGTCCATTCGGATCAATGTCATCGGTCGTCGGGATCGACTCCCTGCCAGTTTACGCCAGTTGATCGAGCG
Organism: Steroidobacteraceae bacterium; assembly: GCA_041485725.1. Classification (GTDB taxonomy): domain Bacteria; phylum Pseudomonadota; class Gammaproteobacteria; order Steroidobacterales; family Steroidobacteraceae; genus 13-2-20CM-66-19. The sequence goes on along the minus strand of JBGPKC010000016.1, from coordinate 8,291 downwards.
CAGCGAGCAGGCTACCGCGCATTGCCGCGGGATGTGTCTGCGCATCGCCGTGGACTACTCCTCGCAACATAGCCTCATCCAAGCCTGCCGGCGCCTGCAATCAGAACCCGGCATCGACCGCGCACGCTTCGCCGAGCGACTCGCCGACGTTGATCATGCAATGGCGCCCGCGCCCGAGGTGGATCTCCTGATCCGGACTGGCGGCGAGCAGCGCTTGAGCGACTTCCTGCTGTGGGAGTGCGCGTACGCAGAGCTTTATTTCGTCGACTGTCTGTGGCCGGATTTCGACCACCAGGCCTTCCAACACGCGCTCGAGGAGTATGGTCAAAGGGAGCGGCGATTTGGCCGAATTGTTGCGGGCAGCGTTGCACGAGCGAACCATGGATAGCTTCGGAGACATGGCGAGCGCCCCAGCCCTGGGTCCAGCACCTGGTGGCCGACCGGTGCGCTGCCGTTCCGTGCTGTTGCTGAATCCGTTTTACCCCAAGGATCCGCGGGCAAGTTTCGGCAAGCATGTGCTCACCCCGACGTTGGCGCTTACCAGCATTGCAGGCGCGACGCCGCCGCACTGGGATGTTCAGTATTGGGATGAAAACCTGCTGCAGGGACCGCCGCCCTGTGACCCGCCACCGCAGTTGGTCGGCATCACCGTTCACCTGACATTCGCGCGGCGGGCGTACGAATTGGCGGCCTGGTACCGCAGCCAGGGATCACTCCTGCAGGCGTTGGAGTCCGCGGCAGTGACCCCGGCCGCCGCCGCCAGGGCGAGCCATTGCGTCAGCCCGGGCGTATGAACCCGTATCGCGGCAAGCGCGCCCTTGACCTCCTCGTCGCTGGCACCGCCGGCGTGCTGTTCGCACCCGTGGCCGCCGCTGTCACTATCGCGGTGTGGCTCGAAGACGGCGCTGCACCGCTCTTCTGGCAGCCTCGCCTCGGCCGGGGCCGCGAGCCGTTCACGATCCTGAAATTCCGCACCCTGCGCGAGGGTAACGTCACGCATGTGGGACAATGGCTGCGTCATACCGGGATCGATGAACTACCCCAGTTCGTCAATGTATGCCGCGGCCAGATGAGCGTTGTCGGCCCGCGGCCCCTCACCGCCATGGACGTGGCGCGGCTCGGGTGGTCTGATGCCGCTCACGACTGGAGATTTTCTGCAAAGCCGGGCATCACCGGCTTGTCGCAGCTGCTGGCGGGTCGCGGGGCACGCTCGAGCGAGCGGCTCGACCGGCTGTACCTGCGCCGCCAGAGTCTTTCCCTCGATCTGCAGCTGATCGCACTCTCCCTGGCCGTGAACGTTCTCGGCAAGCGCCGGGTGCGTCGGTGGATTCGCGCCAGCCATGCGGGCGGCTGATGGCTCTTTCGCCCCGGCGTCAGTCGCCCGCGGAGCGCACCACCTGCGCGCTGGCGATGCTCGCAATCGTCGGCGTTCCGGCCTGGCGCATGATCGCCGCGAGCTCGCGCTTCAGGATGTCGATCACTGCCTCGACCCCGGGCTGACCGAACGCCGCGAGACCCCACGCCTGCGGTCTGCCGATACCGACTGCGGTGGCGCCGAGCGCCAGCGCCTTGAAGATATCGGTGCCGCGACGGATACCGCCGTCCACAAACACCGGCACCTTACCCTTCACCGCGGCCACCACCTCCGGCACGCAGTCGATCGTGGCGCGCAGCGTCTCCTCGTTGCGGCCGCCATGGTTGGAGATGATCACGCCATCGGCACCGTGCTCCACGGCAAGGGCTGCATCCTCGCCGGCGACGATGCCCTTGACCATGAGCTGGCCCTTCACCTGCGCGCGCAGGCGGTCGAACCACGCCAGGGTGAGGTCAGCAGGTGCCAGTGCAGTCACGCGTGAGACGTCCAGTTCCGCGAAGAACGGATCCCTGAGCCACATGTCGTGCGAGTTGTCCTTGTGGCAGCTCGTGCACGGGCGGCTGTCGGCGAGCATCGCCCGCTTCAGGGTCTCGTTGTTGCGGCGCGTATTGTGAGCATCGACCGTCAGCACGATCGTGCGGCTGCCGGCGTCCTGCGCACGCCGAACGAGCTGCGTGGGGTCACCGCCCAGTCATCGGTCGGGTACAGCTGCTGCCAGGGCGTGGCCCCGGCGGCGGAGTACACCTCGCGCAGCGGCGTCGTGGAGCCAGAAGATAGCATCAGCTGGGTGGAGCGCGTCTTCGCCGCCGCCGCGACCGCGCGTTCAGCGCCGGGGTGGAATGCGCCCATCGAGCCCACCGCCGACAGGTACAGGGGGCTCGGCCAGCCGGCACCGAACACGGTGCGCGACAGGTCAAGATGGCTCAAGTCCGCGAAGCGACGCGCGCGGATCTCGTAGCGCGCGAAGGCCTCGTGATTCTTCACCACCGTGAGGTCATCGTCCACGCCGGTGGCGATGAAGCCATAGTGGGCCGGCGGCAGCGCTGCGCGCGCGAGGGGTTCGAAGCCCATGACATCCAGCACCTGGTCCGCGGAAGCGATCGGCGGCGGATCGCGCCGGAACAGCACCGACGGCGGTGGGGTTTCCTCCGCCAGCGCCCAGGTGCCGAAGGCGGGTAGCGCGCCCAGGCCGCCCAGGAAGGAACGCCGCGTGAGCGGCAGCCGGATGCGGTGCATGTGTCTCCCCCTCGCCGTGCCGATCGTCGGGTGCACCGGCACCCGTTCCCCGGCCAGGTCAGATTCTGAATCGCTCCTTCAGCTCCCCCGCCATGCGCCGGCTCACCTGCAGCGGCGCCTCGCAACCGCGCAGCCGCACGAAGTACTGGCCATCGGCATTGCGCTCGATGCGCTCGAGGTATTTCACGCCCACCAGCGCGTTGCGGTGGATGCGCACGAACGCCGCGCCGAACTCGCTCTCCAGCAGCCGCAGCGAATCCTCGATCAGGTCCTCGCCCTTCACGTGACGGACGGTGGTGTACTTCTGATCGGCGAGGAAGTACTGCACTTCTTCGAGGGGGATGAGCCTCAAACCCTCGCGATGCCGCGCCGCGATGTGGCTGCGCCGCGCCTCGCCGGCGGCCGCGAGTCTCTGCAGCTGGGCGCGCGTCACGCGGCCGGCACGGGCGAGGGAAGCGGCCAGCTGCTCCTTGCGCACCGGTTTCAGCAGGTATCCCACGGCATGCGCATCGAAAGCCTCGACCGCGTACTGATCGTAGGCGGTGGTGAAGATCACCGCCGGCGGCTCTTCCAGCACATTCAGGTGCCGCGCGGCCTCGAGTCCATCCATACCCGGCATGCGCACGTCCAGCAGCACCACGTCGGGGGCCAGGTCATGGGTTTCCCTGAGGGCCTCGTGGCCGTTCGCGGCCTCGCCGATCACTTCGACGTCGGCGATCTCGGCGAGCAGGCTGCGCAGCCGCTCGCGCGCCGGCGGCTCGTCGTCGACGATCAGCACTTTCAGTTTGGTCGCGGCGCCCATGGGCTCAGGCCGGCTGCGCGGCGGCGGCGCCCGCGGCCTTCTCGATGAGCGGGAATCTCAGCGTCACGATGTACTCCGCATCGAAGCGCCCCGACTTCATGAGCGCACGCCCGCCGTACATGAGGCTCAGGCGCTCGCGGATGTTGGCGAGCGCCAGGCGGTTGCCCTCGCGCTCTCCGGGTGCCGGATCGAGCGGGTTGCGCACCACGATGGTCACGAGCCCGCCGCCGACCTCGCCGGTAATGGTCACCGTGCCGCCCTCGGCGCGCGGCTCGATGCCGTGGTAGATCGCGTTCTCGAGCAGCGGCTGGATCATGAGATGGGGTACCAGCGCATTGCCGGGCAGCGGGTCGGTCTTCCACACCACCTGCAGCCGCCCTCCCAGGCGCAGCTGCTCCATGCGCTGATAGGTGCGCGCGACCTCGAGCTCTTCCGCCAGGGTGATGGTGTCGCGCTTGTCGCTCAAGGTGGCGCGGAACAGATCCGCCAGGTCCTGTACCGCCTGCTCGGCGCGTGAGGGGTTGCTGCGCGTGAGAGCGGCGATGGTATTCATGCTGTTGAACAGAAAGTGCGGCCGGATGCGCGCCTGCAGCGCGTGCACGCGCGCCGTGGCGCGCAGCTCGACGCTGCGGCGCCACTCGTGCGCCACGTAGAAATAGCGCAGCGCGAGCCCCGTCACCACCAGCCCGATCCAGACGTTGCGGAGTGCGAAGTTGCCCGCGGATTGGGGGAACAACGCCGCGCCCCCGGAGTCGATGACCATGTGCGTGCGGCCGATCAGGTACGCGCATACCGACACTGTGGCCACCAACGCGGTGATGAGCGCCAGCACTACCGCTGAACCCACCGCCACGGTCGAACGCGCCAGCGGGGTGCGCACGGCGCACAGCAGCGCGGCTCCCGCGAGTCCGATCCACAGCAGGAACAGCGAGGTGCGCACCAGGTCGGTCCAGAAGTCGACCGCCAGGCTCTGCCGCGCGAGCGTGAGCACGAACGCGGTGAGTTCGACGATGAGCACGATGGCGAGCGTGGCGTGCGAGGTGCAGAAATCCGGCAGGTAGAACGCGTGCTCGCGGCCGGAGTCGGTGTTCATGTGTCGAGGGCCGGCACGCCCATGATGTTGGTGCGCTCGAACAGCTCGGCCTTGAGCCGGTAGGTGGCCGAGATGTCCTCATCGCCGTAGCCGCGCGCCACGAGCTCGGCGTACTCGGCCAGCATGCGTTCCACGACCGGCAGTGCGACGCCGAAGCGCGCCGCCATCTCGCGGCAAATGCGCAGATCCTTGGCGTGCAGACGCACCCGGAAGCCCGCCGGAAAGGCGCCGCGCACCATGTTGGGTGCGCGATGTACGAAGTACCAGCTCGAGCCGGCGCCCTTGCCGAGGGTGTCGATCAGCTTATCGAGCGGCAACCCCTGGGCGTGCGCGAACGCCATGGCCTCCGCGACCGCTTCGATGATGCCCGCGCACATGATCTGGTTGGTGGCCTTGGCGGCCTGGCCGCTGCCAGTCGGGCCGAAGAGCGCGGTGGTGCGGCCGAGCGCCTGCAGGATCGGCAGGGCCCGCTCGAAGCCCGCGGGCGTGCCGCCGGCCATGATGGCGAGCGTGGCGTCGCGGGCGCCCTCGACCCCGCCGCTCACCGGACAATCGAGGAATTCCACGCCGCGGGGCGCGAGGAGTTCGGCCGCCTGGCGGGCGGTCTCCGCGCCGATGGTGGAGCAGTCGAGCACGAGCGTGCCGGACTTCAGTCCCGCTGCGAGGGCGCGCGCCACCTCGAGCACGTCCGCATCGGCCGACACGCACGACACCACCGCATCGATGCCGGCGGCCAGCTGCTCAAGCGTTGCGGGAGCTGCCACGCTGAGTTCGGACGCCAGCGTGCGCGCCTTCTCAGCAGTGCGGTTCCAGACCGCGGTGAGCATCCCGGCACGGTGCAGATTGCGCGCCATGTGCGTGCCCATGGCGCCGAGCCCGACAAAACCTACGCGCATGGCTGTGTGTATCCCGTGCGGCCGGAACGGCCGCGGGCGTCACTATAGTGCCTAGTCGGCGCGCGAATCGACTCTTCCCGGATCCCCCCGGGATTTACTTCGGCTCGGGGATGGGTTTCGGCTCGGGGATGGGCTGCGGCTCGGGTATCGGCTGGTCGGGCGTGAACTCCGGCACGCTGCCGCAGCGGTCCTGCACGTCCTTGCGCGCCTGCTCGCGGTAGGCGTCGGCCGCATCGTCCGAGAGGTACTCGCGCTCGCCGTCCTTGTTTTCCTTGAAGACGCGGCGCGACTGAATGGACTTCATGTAGCGGTCCTTCGCCGCCTTGCACTGTGCGTCGCGCGTCTTGGTCACGTCCTGCTGCACCGCGCGGGAGTTGGCCTGATCGTTGAGGTCCGCGGAGACGCGGTTGTTCGAGCTCGTGAGGTTCCTCTGCTCGCTGGAGCGTGCCGTGGTGTTGAAAGTTGACGGGCGCGGCTTGATGGTCTTGATGACCACCGATCCCGGCACCCACTGATCGCTGTAATGCGGTATGCCGTGCTCATCGATCCAGCGATAGACATCGGCCCGTGCGACGGTGAGCGCTCCGGCCAGAATCAGGAAGGTGATGGGTAGCAGTCGCGACATAGAGGGCCTCCCGCCAGTGAAGTATGGCGCTGGCGGCCGGCGCGACCCTTGAACTCCGTCACACCCGCCGCAGGCCGAGCCCGCCAGGGCTCACACCATACCTACAACCGGCCCCCGACCGCCATAGGCGCACTCACAGGTCGTATGCCCGCTCGCCGTGGGAGGTGATGTCGAGCCCCTCGCGCTCCTCTTCCTCCTGGACCCGCAGACCCACCAGGCGCTTCACGATGTAGAAGGCGATGAAGGCCACGACCGCAGTCCACGCGAACACCAGGCACACCGCCTGCAGCTGAATGCTGAATTGCTTCCAGATGCCGGGGTAGCCGCTCGTGCCCTTGACCCAGTCGACCGTGGAGCCGGGACCGCCGAGTGAGGGGGCGTTGAAAATTCCCGTCATGAGCGCGCCGAAAATGCCGCCGATGGCGTGCACGCCGAAGACATCGAGCGAGTCGTCGGCCTTGATGAGTCTCTTGAGTCCCGTCACACCCCACAGACATACCACCCCAACGCCCAGGCCGATCGCGAACGCGCCGCAGATGCCGACGTTGCCGGCGGCCGGGGTGATCGCGACCAGGCCCGCGACCGCGCCCGAGGCCGCACCCAGCATCGACGGTTTGCCCTTCACGATCCATTCGCCGGCTGTCCACGACAGCACCGCGCAGGCGGTGGCGAGATAGGTGTTCATGAACGCGAGGGCGGCGGAGCCGTTCGCCTCGAGCGCCGAGCCGGCGTTGAAGCCAAACCAGCCGAACCACAGGAGCGACGCACCGATCATGGTCATGGTCAGGCTGTGGGGTGCCATCGGCTCCTTGCCCAGGCCGATGCGCTTGCCGAGCACGAACGCGCCCACCAGGCCGGCGACGCCCGCGTTGATGTGCACGACCGTGCCGCCGGCGAAGTCGAGTGCGCCCCATTGCCAGATGAGACCGGCGGTGGCGCTCACCGCCCGGGCTTGGTCCGCCGAGGTATAGGCATCGGGCCCCGCCCAATACCACACCATGTGCGCGACCGGGCAGTAACTGAAGGTGAACCAGATGACGAGGAACAGCAGCACGGCGGAGAACTTCATGCGCTCCACGAGCGAGCCCAGGATCAGGCAGCAGGTAATCGCGGCGAAGGTCGCCTGGAACGCGACGTAGACCAGCTCGTACAGCGGTGTGTTCTTGCTGAACGTCGCTGCCATGGAGAAGCTCTGTGTGGCGGAGTCGAAGGTTCCCGCGAGGAACAGGCGGCTGAATCCGCCGATGATCGGGTTACCCTGGGTGAACGCCAGCGAATATCCGTAGACGCACCACAGCACGGTGATCAGCGCGAAGCTCACGAACACCTGCACCAGCACCGACAGCATGTTCTTGGTGCGCACCAGGCCGCCGTAGAACAGCCCCAGCGCCGGCACCGACATCAGCAGCACGAGCGCGGTGGCGGTGAGCATCCAGGCGGTGTCGCCCTTGTTCGGCACGGGGGCGTCGGCTGCCCAGGCGAGGGCGGGCGCGAGTGTTGCGAGCACACCCATCGATCGGCTCATGCGCATGGTCTCTCCGTATCAGGTCGATCGCGTGACAAACGCCGGCTGCACCCGCGGGCCGCGGCGCGTAAGCTGGTGACGCGCACAGACAGAGTGCAGATTCCGTGCCAGCGCGCCTTTCGGCGCAATTTCCGCCGCTTGCGCACCGCGGGTGCCGCGCGCTGCACTGTTTTGGAGCTGCCGCAGAAGCTCGTGCCTCAATTCGGGGCAGAGAGATGAGGTTAGACCATGGATTCATTGCGCATCGATGAGATCGCCCGCCGTCTGCTCGAGCGCGTGCCGCCGGCGCTGCGCAGCATGCAGCAGGACCTCGAGAGCAACTTCCGCGCGGTGCTGCGCGAGCGCCTGAGCAAGCTCGACCTGGTGAGCCGGGACGAGTTCGACGCCCAGACGCGGGTGCTCGAGCGCACGCGAGCGCGGCTCGAAGCGCTCGAGGCGCGGCTCGCGACCCTGGAAGGCAGCGGCTCCGCCGCCGCCGGCAACGCGCCGGGCTCCGGTCTCCCGCCGGCTTAGCGCTCCGCGCGCCTGAAGCGCACCGCGGCCGGGAAAGTGATGGCTGTGGCTCGGGTCGCCTGCCGTGCGCAGGTGGGACTGCACGCGCCGCTGGTGCACGTCGAAGTGAGCCTCGCGAGCGGCCTGCCGGTCTTCTGCAACGTCAGAACACTATGCTAGGATGCGCCCAGTCCCCCGGCCGGAGCCGCCCCGGTGCCAGAAGCCAAGCCTCGCTGTGTCCTTTACG
>JBGPKC010000015.1:0-47571 GCA_041485725.1 Steroidobacteraceae bacterium | reverse complement strand
CTCGTCGCCATGATGGGCGACGGCACCAATGACGCGCCAGCGCTCGCGCAGGCCGATATCGGCGTGGCGATGAACTCTGGCACCCAGGCTGCCAAAGAGGCCGGCAACATGGTCGATCTCGACAGCGACCCCACGAAGCTCATCGAGGTCGTCGAGATCGGCAAGCAGCTCCTGATGACGCGCGGCGCGCTCACCACGTTCAGCATCGCCAACGACGTCGCCAAGTACTTCGCCATCATCCCGGCGGCGTTCGTGACCACGTATCCGCAGCTGAACGCGCTCAACGTCATGCATCTGGCGAGTCCGTTCTCGGCGATCCTGTCGGCGGTGATTTTCAACGCGCTGATCATCGTGTGCCTCATCCCGCTGGCGCTGCAGGGTGTGCGCTACCGTGCGCTCGGGGCCGCGATCCTGTTACGGCGCAATCTGCTGGTGTACGGACTGGGCGGCATTCTGGTGCCGTTCGCCGGCATCAAGCTCGTGGACCTGGGGTTGGTGCTTGCGCACCTGGTCTGAAATCCTGCGCCCCGCCGTGGTGCTGCTCACCGCTCTCACCGTGCTCAGCGGCGGCCTGTATCCGCTGATCGTTACCGGGATCGCGCGCGCACTGTTTCCCGCTGAGGCCGCCGGCAGCATCCTCGGGCGCGACGGGCACGCGGTCGGCTCGAGTCTCATCGGTCAGAGCTTCACTGACCCGGGGCACTTCTGGAGCCGCCCCTCGGCCACCACGCCCCAGCCCTACAACGGCAGCGCGTCGACGGGCTCGAACCTGGGACCCCTGAACCCGGCGCTCCTCGAGGCGGTCAAGGTGCGCCTGGCAGCGCTGGGCGCCGCGGATCCCGGCAACGCCGCACCCGTCCCGGCCGACCTGGTCACGGCATCCGCCAGCGGCCTGGATCCGCACATCAGCCTGGCGGCCGCGTACTACCAGGCCGCGCGGGTTGCGCACGCGCGCGGCCTCGATGTCGGCCGCGTGCGGGCATTGATTGCCGCTCATGGCGAGGGTAGGTTGTTGGGGATTCTCGGCGAGCCGCGCGTCAACGCCCTGGAGCTGAATCTGGCGCTCGATGCGCTGAAATGACCCACATGGCCGAAGCCCGGCCTGACCCGGACCAGCTGCTCGAACGCATCAAGACCGAGGAAGCGCGCGCCCGCCACGGGCATCTGCGCATCTTCTTCGGCGCTTCCGCCGGCGTCGGCAAGACCTACGCCATGCTCGAGGCCGCGCGCGGCATGCACTCCGCCGGCACCGATGTGGTGGTGGGCTACGTCGAACCGCACGGACGCGTCGAGACCGAGCGGCTGCTCGAGGGCCTGCCGCGCCTGCCGACACTCGCGCTGCGCTATCGCGGCATGCTGCGCCAGGAATTCGATCTCGACGCGGCGCTCGCACGGCGTCCCGCCATCCTGCTGGTGGACGAGCTGGCGCACTCCAACCTCGCCGGCGGCGAGCCGCCCCCGCGCCACCCCAAGCGCTGGCAGGACGTCGCGGAACTGCTGGCCGCGGGCATCAACGTCTGGACCACCGTCAACGTGCAGCACCTGGAGAGTCTCAACGATCTGATCTTCCAGAGCACCGGTGTCCGCCAGCGCGAGACCCTGCCGGACCATGTGTTTGACGAAGCCGACGACATCGAGCTGATCGATCTGCCGCCCGATGACCTGATCGCTCGCCTGCACGCCGGCAAGGTGTATGTGGGCGAACAGGCGACCGCCGCCACCGAGCGCTTCTTCCGCAAGCAAAACCTGCTGGTGTTGCGCGAGATCGCGCTGCGCCGGGTCGCCGATCGGGTCGAGGCCGCCTCCCTTGCCCTGCCGGCGGACCGCACCCAGGCGCGCATCGCCGGCGACCGCGTGCTGGTCGCCGTCGGCCCCGACGAGCAGGCCGAGCAGCTGGTGCGCGCCGGCAAGCGCATGGCGGACGCCCTCGATGCGCACTGGACCGTGGTGTACGTGGAAACGCCCGCGCTGCTGCGCCTGTCGGAGCTGCAGCGCAATCGCCGCATCGAGGTGTTGCGGCTGGCGGAGTCACTCGGCGCTGAAGCCGTGACGCTCGATGGTCCGTCCGCCGCCGCCACGCTCGCCGAGTACGCGCAGGTGCGCCACGCGACGCGCGTGATCGTGGGCACACCGAAGCGGCGCGGCTGGCGCGCCTGGCTGCGTCCCTCCACCGCGACCGAGCTGGTGCGCCGCGCGCGCACTTTCGACGTGCTGCTGATCGCCGCGAACGCACGCCGGACACCCCCGGCGGCGCCGGCCAGCGCCGGCGTCGCGAGCGCGCGGCCGGCGGTGCGCTGGGATCGCTATGCGTGGGCCGCCGGCATAACGCTGCTCGCCACGCTCATCGCCTTTGCGATGTATCCGCACTTCGAGCTCTCCAACCTGGTCATGATCTACCTGCTGGGCGTGACGGTGGCGGGGTTGCGGCTCGGACGCGGACCGTCGGCGCTCACCGCGGTGCTGAACGTCGCCGCGTTCGACTTTTTCTTCGTGCCGCCGCGCTATTCGTTCGCGGTCTCGGACGTGCAGTACCTGGTGACCTTCGGCGCCATGGTGACCATCGCCCTGGTGATCGCAACCCTCACTGCGAGCGTGCGGCAGCAGACCCGCGTGGCCGGCGCGCGCGAGCGGCGCACCGCGCTGTTGTACGCCATGAGCCGCGAGCTCGCCGCCACCCGCGGCATCGCCAACATGGCGCGCGTGGCGGTGCGTCACGTGGCGGAGGTCTTTCAATGCCAGGCGGTGGTGTTGTTGCCCGATCCCGGCGGCCGGCTCCACTACCCGCCGGACGCGCCGCTCGAGAGCTCGTTCCGCCGCGCCGATCTCGCGGTGGCGCAGTGGGTCGCCGACCACGGGCGCCGGGCGGGACTCGGCTCCGATACCCTGCCGGCCGCGCCCGGTCTGTACGTGCCGCTCGGCGACCAGGGCCGCTCGGTGGGCGTGCTGGCGGTGCTGGCGGCCAACGCGCGGCGCGTGCTGCTGCCGGAACAGAGCCACCTGCTCGAAACCTTCGCCGGGCAGATCGCTCTCGCGCTGGCGCGCGCGCATCTCGCCGAGGTCGCCGAGCAGTCGAGTCTCGCGGCCGAGCGTGAGACGTTGCGCAACACGCTGCTGGCGTCCATATCGCACGACCTGCGCACGCCGCTCGCGGTGATGGCGGGTGCGGGCAGCACCCTCGCCGAGCACGGCGCGCATCTCGATGAAGCGACCCGCGTGGCGCTGGCGCGCTCGGTGGAGACCAAGGCGCGCGAGATGTCGGAGCTGGTATCGAACGTGCTCGAGCTGGTGCGTCTCGAGTCCGGGCAGGTGGCGTTGCGGCGGGACTGGCAGACTCTCGACGACCTGGTGGGCAGCGCCCTCGCCGGTTACGCCGAGCGGCTCGCCGCCTACCCGGTGGAGGTGCGCCTGCCTGCCGACCTGCCGCCGGTGTGGGTGGATGCAACGCTCATCGTGCAGGTGTTTGCCAATCTGTTCGACAACATCGCCAAGTACACTCCGCCCGGCACACGAGTGTGGGTGTCGGCCATCGCCGGAGCCGACGGGGAGACGGTCAGGGTCACGCTGGACGATGATGGGCCGGGACTGCCCGCCGGTAACCCGGCGCGGCTGTTCGACAAGTTCCAGCGCGGCAGCGGCGAGGGCACAGTCGTTGGTGTAGGCCTGGGACTGGCGATCTGCCAGGCGATCGTGCGCGCCCACGGCGGGGAGATCGAGGCGCAGCGCCGTGAGGGCGGCGGCGCGCGCTTCGCCTTCACGCTGCCCGCCACCGCAGAGACGCCCGCCACGGAGCCGCCGGCGTGACCCAGGCCATGCACCAGGTGCTGCTCATCGAGGACGAACCGGAGATCCGCAGGGTGCTGCGCGTGCTGCTCGAGTCGGAAAACTACCGCTGCATCGAAGCGGACACCGCGCTGCGCGCCGAGATCGAGACACGCAGTCACAAGCCCGACGTGCTGCTCCTCGACCTGGGGCTTCCCGACGGCGACGGACTCACCGTCATCCGCCAGGTGCGCGCCTGGTCGACCGTGCCGATCGTGGTGCTGTCGGCGCGCACCATGGAGGAGCAGAAGGTGGCGGCACTCGATGCCGGAGCCGACGACTACGTCACCAAGCCCTTCAGCGCCCCGGAGTTGCTGGCGCGGCTGCGGGCGGCGCTCCGGCGCCACGTGAGCGGCGCCGCGCCCACCTCGCTCCTGCGGTTCGGCCCGATACGCGTCGATCTGGCGCGGCGCGAGTCGCGCGGATCCGAGGGCGAGATCCACCTGACGCCGCTCGAGTACCGGGTGCTCGGCTGTCTCGCGCAGGGGGCGGGCGCGATCGTGATGCAGCGCCAGCTGCTTCGCGAGGTATGGGGGCCGGAGCGGATGGATGACTCGCGCAGCCTGCGGGTGTGCATCAAGAACCTGCGCGGCAAGCTCGAGCCCGATCCCCGGCGGCCGCGCTACCTGGTCACCGAGACCGGACTCGGCTACCGGCTGCGTATGGATGAGGAGGCCCCCGCGAATGCCGCGGGGTAGTCAGGTGAGCGACACGATCAGTTTGGCGGAGTGACTGCGCCAGTTGATCGGGATGATGAACGAGCGCAGCCCCGGCTTCTGCGGAATCTGCGGCTTCTCGCCCGACAGCACGCTCGGCACCGAAATCACGAAGTCGCGGCCGAAGTCGCGGCGCGCGTTGCCGGAGATGGTGTTGGCGACCTCGCCGACCAGGTCGCGCATGGTCTCGTGGCTGAAGTCGTTTTCCTGCATCTTCATCAGCAGCACCGTGAGCATGGCCTTGGGGGCGGTGAAGTACACGACCCCCTCGCGCTTGCCGGAGATGTTGATGACCCCGGTGTATTCGTGCACCGCGGGTGAACCTTCCATGAGGTAGGGCGAGCCGATCGAAGCCGGCTGCTGCGCGGCGATCTCGAAGAAGTTCGTCGTCCCCTCGACGAAGGTCTTGAGCTCCTGTTCGTGCAGCATGGTCGGATGCTTCCCAGTCAGGCCCTAGCGCATGAGATCCGCGATGGCTTCGTTCAGCTGCCGGTCGGTGAAGGGCTTGTTGAGGAAGCCGTTCGCGCCCCGCTCCATCGCCTCCACCGCCGTCGCCTTGTCTGCCAGCGCCGAGATTACCAGGATCCGCACCGCGGGCTTCAGGGCGACGAGCTGACCGATGCACTCGATACCGTCCATGCGCGGCATGGTGAGATCCATGGTCACCACGTCCGGGTCGGTTTTCTTGAACAGCTCGAGCGCCTCGAGCCCGTTACCGGCCGTGCCCACCAGCTGCAGGTCCTCGAAATGCTGCGTACGTTCGATGCGCCGGCGCATGATGTTCGAGTCGTCGACGATCATCAGCTTGAAGGATCGTTTACCGTCGCTGTTCGTCGCGGGTGCGTTGCTGTTGCGCATGAGCGTCGCCTGCAGCGCCTCAGGCGACCGCGGTGCTGACCGCCTGGGCGGCGGCCGGCAGGAGGATCTTGAAGCGGGTGAAGCGGCCGGGATGGGTGCTCACGCCGATCTTGCCCCCGAGCGCGTACACGCTGCGCGCCACTACGTCCATGCCGACCCCGCGGCCGGCATCCATGGACACATCTTCCTGGGTGGAGAAACCCGGACGAAAGATCAGCGCCATGGCGGCGCGCGTGTCCATGCCGCGGGATTCCTCTTCGCTGATCAGCTGCCTGCGCACCGCGGCGGACTTGAGCGTTTCGGTGGCGATGCCCGCACCGTCGTCCTCGAACATCAGCTCGTAGCCGTCGCCGGCCTTGCGGAAGTGCACGCTCACGACGCCGGTTTCCTGCTTGGTATGCGCGCGGCGCACTTCCGGCGGCTCGATGCCGTGCACGGCCGCGTTGCGCAACATCTGGATGAGGCAGTCCTTGATGGTCGGGGCGTATGCGGGCGGCACGTCGGTGAGTCCCGCCACGGTCAGCCGGAAGCGCTTGGCGTGATCCTGGGCCAGCCGCTCGGCCATCGCATGCAGCACCGGCGACAGATCCTCCACCGCCCGGGACTGCGGCCGCAGGGCGGCGGAGCCGTTCATGGCTGCGGCGGCCGCGGCCACGGCAGCGGGGGCGGTTTCCTTGAGCGTCGTGAGACGCGCGCCCATCTCGCGCACGCTGCGCAGGTGCGCCAGCAGATCATCGAGCTTCAGGACCAGCGGCAGGAAGTCGTTGCCCGACAGCTCGGGCTTTTTCTTGCAGTCTGACACGCCGTCTTCGAGCGCGTGCACGCGGCTGGCGATGCTCTTGAGGTTGAGCGCCGAGGCCTCGCCCTTGATGCCGTGCAGCTCGCGGAACAGTCCACCGAGCTTCTTGCGGAACTCGGCGTCGGTGCGCGCCGGCTCCCTGAGGATGGTGTTGACGAGCTTCAGGCTGGTTTCGGCGGTGTCCAGGAAGGACAGCAGCTGCAGCGGGTCGACGTGCAGCATGCCGAGCATCATGTCGACCTGCGCGTTGGCGTTGTCCTGCGAGTCCTGCAGCTCGCGGGCGAGCAGCACGCTGGAGGTGATGTCGCCGACGGCGCACAGCACGTGCTTGACGCCTTCCGGTCCCATGACGCGGTGGAAGTCGAACTGCAGGTAGCGGATCTCCTTGCCGCCGTGCCCGTTATCCATGGTGATCTCGAGCTGGCCCAGTGGGTTGATGCTCTTCATCAGGTTCTCGTGGGCGCGATCGCCCCACAGGAGCTTGATGTACTTGGTGGCGGTGGCGAGTGTCGCCGGCGCCACCAGGCCCTTGAGCAGTTCTTCGAACGACAGGCCCGCGAAGTCCTGGCGGCTGAACATGCGTGTCAGCGCCTCCGACCAGACGCTGCCGATACGGTAGTCCGCATCGAGCAGGAAAAAGCCCTCGTGCACCGTCTTGAGGATGTCGCGCGTCTGCTCCTGGGCCTCGTGCGCGGCACGCTCATGGCTCGAGCGCGTGAGCCGGAAGTAGCCGGCCGCGGCCGCCAGCGCCAGCGCCGCGAGCACACCCGCCAGCAGCAGCGTGCGCAGCCGCGCCGCCGCGTCCGAGCAGGTGCGCTGCAGGGTTGCGGCCAGGGCCGCGAGCTGCGCCTGCAGCGGCCCGGCGCTGTCGCTCGCGAACAGCTGCGCCCGTTTGACCTCGGCGTAGTGCTCGCGTCCCTCGCGCGACAGCGAGCTGCCGGCGGTGTCCGAGTCCACGTAAGGCTGCCCGCTGAAGGAGACCACCGGATCGAGCACCGGAGTGTACTGATGCCACAGCTGCAGCGCCCGGTGCAGCTGCGGCACGTCGACTTCACCCGCGACGTTGAGCTCGCTCAGCTTCTGACCGAAGCGCCTGACCGTTCCCTGCAGGTCGGCCAGCGCCTGGCCCGAGTAAGCGCGTACCTCGAGCCGATCGCGCAGCGAGTTCAGCTGGTGGGAGATCTCCTCCGGATAGGTCTGCAGGGTGCTCGCGGTCTGCAGCGCGGCGATGTCGGCGCGCATGTGCGTGGCGAGTCGGAATCCCATGATGAGCACCGCGCCCATCACCAGGGTCAGCGCCGTCCCCAGGCCTGCGGTGACGAATTGGCGGCGGCGGCGTTCTGTGCCTGCGAGAGTCATTCCTCAGGTCTCCTGTTCTACTTGGGCAGCTCGAAACGCATCCGGGTCCTGACCGGAATGTCGACGGCGGCGCCGTTGACCAGCAACGGCGCGTAACGCCAGTGCTTGACGGCATTGATGGCCGCCTGGTCGAACACTCCCGGGGGCGTGGCTTCGACTACGTGGATATCGCGCGTCTCGCCGCTGCTATCGACCGTGTACTCGAGAGTCACGCTGCCGGCGAGGCGCTGCGCCAGCGCCGTCGCGGGGTAATCCGGTGACGGGGCCCGCAGACGCTTCAGACTCGAGGCGAGCGAGGCGGGGTCGGGCCCCTTGGACTTCGGAGCGCTGAGCTGCTGCACTGCGAGCACGTCCTTGGGATCCGCGCCCCAGCGCTTCGCCTGCGCGAGATCGGCCTCGCCGGACTTGCCGGCGAGCACCGCGGCCCGGGCGCGCTCCAGGAGCTTGCCCGAGAGCTCACGGCTCGCATCGGGCAAGGCAGCATTCGCCGGATCGCTCGACTGCAGCTGCCCGAGGTACCAGGCGGCACTGTCCTGTGCCGGATCCGTCAGCCGGCCGTCATGCAGCGCCGTGCGCGTCAGCTGCAGTGCCCGATCGGTTTCGGCCTGGACCGCTTTCTGCCGCGCGCCCACCAGTTCGTGCTGGAACGTCGTGATTTCGGCGGCTTTCATCCCTAGGCCGCGCGCCTCGTTGAGCCAACGCTCTTCATCGGCGTTGTTCTTCGCCACTACCGCTTCGCGGGCCTTCTTCAGATAGGCCGCGGTCAGCGCGTGAACGGCGCGCTGCGTGTGGGCACTGGCCGGTGCGCTGGACTGCAGTTGTTGTACGTAGCTCCAGGCGCTGTCGTCCGCTTCGGTGAGCTTGCCGTCACGAATACGGTCCTCGACCACACCCGCGAGATGCTGCAGCTTGGCGTCTTCCTGGCGCCGGGCGATGTCGGTGCGCCAGCGGGCGAGCTGCTCGGCGGCCATGCTGCCGGATTGCTGCGCCTGGCGCACCAGGGCCGCGGCGCGCTCGAAATTGCCGTCGGCGAGCGCCTTGGACATCTCGGCCGAGTACAGGCGCTGCTCGAAGCCCGCGACGCGCGCGTCGGCGGACGAGGCCGCCTTGAAATTCGCCAGCGTGAGCACGGCTTCGTCCACACGCCCGCCGCTGAGTGCTTCCTCGAAGCGTGCCGCCAGAACCCCCGCCACGCGCTGCAGCCCGTCGCGCGCCTCGCCGTTGGCGGCGTCCGCGGCTGCGGCAGAGCGGTAATACAACAGCGCATTGTCGCCGGCCGGCTCCGTATAGCGCCGCTCATGCATGGCCAGGCGTGCTTTTTCGAGCAGCTCGTCCACCTTGCCTTGCGCGAGGAAGTTGCTGGCGGGCGCCGCCGGGGCCGGCGCGCTGTCGGTACGGCCGGTGGTGGCGGCCGGCGCCGGTGCGCTTGCGGCTGCGGATTGAGTGGCCGGCGCCGCCGGGCCGCCGTTGCCGTGTGTGAAAAACCAGAACGCGCCCGCCGCGACGCCCGCGGCGGCGAGTGCGGCCCCGATCAGCACCATCCAGGGCCTGCCGGCGCGGTCCTCATCGGGCGACTGCGGCTCGGACGGGCGCCGGAAGGCTCCGATGGTGAACTGCCTTTCCGGAGCGGCAGGGGCGTGGGATGTTGGTGTAGCCTTCCTCGCCAGCGCCTCCGCCATGGCGCCTTCGAACACCGCCTGGGTCTTGCGTGGCTCGATCGCGGCCGGCAGCACCGCGAAGACCTTGGTGCCCTTGAGCGCAGCACCCAGCTCCTTCTCTGCCGGCCCTTCCGCGAACACCAGCACCACGGCGCGCGGCACCTGGGCCTGTGCGGCGTCGGCGGCGGCGCGCACATCGGCGACCTCGCGCGCGTCGATCGCCAGGATCTGGCCGCGTTTGCCGCCCGCCATGCTCTGCAGGGCCTCATCGAGGGAATCGACCGGTCGCACCGCGGCCTGCCCGCCCAGGGCCTGGCCCAGTTCGAGCAGAAAATCATCGCGGGTGGTGAGGGTGGTGACATCCACCGCCGGCTGCGAGTCCTGGGGCGCGCTCCCGGGAGCGCGGGTCACGGTTTCGGGACTGCGGGACGCAGTCGATGGTGAACTGGCCACTTGAGGTGTCTCCAAACAAAGACGGCCGACGGAATCGCGCGAGCTCCATCCGTGGAGCGAGAGCCCGCGACAGGCAGGTGCAGGACGCGGAACCTCGCCGTTGCAGGATATGTGGCATTTGGGGCAGCGCAGTGCGTCAGTTCACAATAATGAGAGCTTGCGTCGGGAAGCGGCGACGTTGATCATCAAACTCTGAAGGTTGCCCGGTTTCCTTGTGTGCGGCCGCCTGCGTAAGGCGAGGCATGACCGGTGCGCGCGCGGGGCCGCGCTGTGCTTCAGTCAGGACAGGGGTTTGCTCAGGTGCGTGTTGCGCAAGCCGCTCCTCGTGAGCCGCATCGCGCTCGAGGGTCTCATCATCAAACGAACAGTTGCCGCAGCTGCTCGGGCACTGAGCTGTCGCGCTGATGGTGTGCACCGCCGCGGTGCGCGCGCGCCGCGCTTTGCAATCAGCTACTTAAGCAGCTCACCGGCGTGCACGGCGGCGCGCCCAACGCTGCGCTGGCGCAAGCGCGGCGGTCAGTGAACAATCCGTCGCTGTGACCGTCTTAACGTAACAACTACCTCAGGATCTGAAGGCCGTCACTCATTGTGCGAGGCGTTGGGACTAGCTTAATGATCACGTCGGCATCGCCGGTGTCGTCGGCATCGCCGGCATCGGGTTTGAGACCGATGACCTCAACGGGAGGGAAGGACGATGCGACCGCTCGCTGAGGACCAGAATTCCCACGGCACCACCGCCGACTTCATCGATACCCTGAGCTCCTTCAGCAAGCTGCACCGCGCGCAGCGCTGGGAAGGCACGTTCGGCGAGTTTCTGAGCAACATCCTGCCCGGCCATGCGGTGGCGCTCGCCCGCACCAGTCATGAATACATCTGGGACATGCTGCGCTGGCATGGGCGCGCCGCGCAGCCCGACGCCCCCGAGAGCGTGCGCGCGCGCGAGCTGTTCAAGCGCGAGCTGTTTGGTATCGATGAGCCGCTGTCGCGTGTCGTCGACTACTTCAAGGCCGCGGCCGCCGGTTCCGATGTCGGCCGGCGGTTGCTGCTGATGCTGGGTCCGCCCTCGGGCGGCAAGTCGACGCTCGCCATCCTGCTGAAGCGGGGGCTTGAGGAATACAGCCGCACCGACGAGGGCGCGCTGTACGCCATCCGCGGCTCGCCGCTGCGCGAGAATCCGCTGAACCTCATCCCCACCAGCCTGCGGGCGGAGTTTCGCGACCGCTACGGCGTGAACATCAGTGGCGAGCTGTCGCCGTGGGCGCGCGATTTCGTCGAGCGCGACTTCGAGGGCGACTTCGTGCGCGTCCCGGTCGAGCGCGTCTTCCTGAACGAAGCCTCGCGTATCGGCATCGGCACCTATGCGCCGCACGATCCCACCACCGCCGACATCGCGGACCTGGTCGGCTCGGTGGATCTCGCCAAGGTCGCGCAGATCGGCGACGAGGGCGACCCGCGCGCCTGGTCGTGGTCGGGCGCGGTGTACGCCGCGAGCCGCGGCGTGCTGGAGATGATCGAGATTCTCAAGGTGAAGCGCGAGTTCCTGTACCTGCTGCTCACCCTGACGCAGGAGAAGAACGTCAAGGTATCGCGCTTCCCGCTGATTCACCTCGACGAGACCATCCTGGCGCATACCAACCTCGCGGAGTTCCACAAGTTCCTGCAGGAGAAGGAAAACGAGGCGCTGCTGGATCGCATGGTGATCATCAAGATCCCCTACGCGCTGTCCTACCGCGACGAATCGCGCATCTACCAGAAGCTGGTGTCGGGCGCGCCGGCGTTCCGCAATGTGCACCTCGACCCGCACGTGCTCAATCTCGCGGCGGTGTTCGGCATCCTGACGCGCCTCGGCAAATCGGAGCGCGAGGGTCTCGATCTGCCCAAGAAGCTGCGGGTGTATGCCGGCGAGGCGGTCGAGGGAGTCCCGGAGACCGAAGCGACGCGCCTGCACGCCGAGACGCCCGAGGAGGGCATGACCGGGGTGAGCCCGCGCTTCGTGGTCAACGCGATCTCCAACGCCATCACCCGCGGCAACACCCACAGTCTCACCAGCATGGAGCTGTTGCTCGCCCTGAAGGACAGCATCGAGAGTGATGCGCGCATGGACGCGAAGCAGAAGAAAGCCTGGATCGATCACCTGGTGACGGCCCGCAAGGAGTTCTACAACCGCTGGGTGAAGGAAGACGTGCACCGCGCCATGTTCGCCTCGTTCGAGGAAGAGGCGCAGCAGCTGCTGGAGAAGTATCTCGACGAGGTCGAGGCCTCGCTCGATCACCGCCAGGTCACCGATCCGATCACCGGCGAGACCCGCGCGGCGGACGAGCGCTTTCTGCGCTCGGTCGAGGAGAAGATCAAGGTGTCGGACTCGGGCAAGATGTCGTTCCGCCAGGAAGTGGTGCGCAAGGCCATGGTGGCCTTCAAGACCGGCGAGAAGTTCAAGCTCGTCAGTCACGCCCGCATGCGCGAGGCCATCGAGCAGTACCTGTTCGAGGAGCGCCGCGACGTGCTGCGACTGGTGACCTCCACGGCGCGCCCGGACGACGACGCGCGCCAGAAGATCTCCGTGGTACAGCAGCGCCTGGTCAGCGAGTACGGCTACGATGAGCACAGCGCCAAGGAGGCGCTCAGCTACGTCACCACACTGCTCGCCCAGGAGTAGCGGCGCTGTGCGAAAAGGAGTACCAGTAGGACATGGACGAAGACGGCGGTAATCGCGACGAGCCATCCGGCGGCGCGAAGTGGTACGAGCTGTTTTCGCGCGGGGCGCGCGACTGGCTGCGTCACGACGAGAAAGTCCGTGAGGCGGTGCGCGCCAATCTCCCCGAGATCATCGCCGGCGGCGACGTCATCAACGGCGGCGCACGCACGGTGCGCGTGCCGGTGCGCATGCTCGAGCACTATCACTTCCGCCTGCGGCGCCCGGAGGAACAGCAGGGCGCGGGCCAGGGCAAGGCCAAGCCAGGCGATGTGTTTTCCGCTCCCGGGCGCGAGCAGGGGCAGGGTGAAAAGGGACCCGGAGGGCGCGACGAGGGCGAAGTGCAGCTGCTGCTCGAGTTCAAGATCGACGACATCGTCGATTGGCTGTGGGAGGCGATGAAGCTGCCCAACCTCAAGGCGCGCGTGGGCCCGTCCGAGGAAACCGACTGGATCCGCGAGGGCTGGGACCGCCACGGCGCACGCTCGCGCCTCGACCGGCGGCGCTCGTTCAAGGAGCTGGTGAAGCGGCGCGGGGCGCCGGGGGCCACGCAGACCTTCATCGACGAGGATCTGCGCTTCCGCCAGCTCGCACGGCGCCGTCAGCCGGCCCTGCACGCGGTGGTGTTCTTCATGCTGGATGTCTCGGGCAGCATGTCCGACCGCGATCGCAAGCTCGCCAAGACCTTCTTCTTCTGGGTGGTGCAGGGGCTGCGGCGCGAATACCGCTCGCTCGAGACGCTGTTCGTGGCGCACACCACCGAGGCGTGGGAATTCAACGAGCCGGACTTCTTCCAGGTGAGCGGCACCGGCGGCACCGTGGCCTCCACCGGGCTGGCCAAGGTGCGCGAGATCATCGACGCCCGCTACAACCCCGGACGCTGCAACATCTATCTGTTCTACGCATCCGACGGCGACAATTCCGTGAGCGATGGCGCCGATGCGCGCAGCGCGCTCACCGCCATCGCCGCAGACACGTGTTTCACCGGCTACGTGGAGGTCTCTTCCGGGCTGTCGCGGCAGCTGGCCACCGAAACCGGCAAGCTGTTCGCCGAGCTGCAGGCGGCCGGGTGTGCGGCCAGCAGTTACGCGCTCAACGACTTCGAGGACGTGTGGGGCGCGGTGCGGCATTTCTTCACCGCCGAGAGCGAAGCGCCCGAGAGCCCATGAGCGAAGGCTGGCAGAGCTACGTCCGCCGCATCGAGGAGCTGGCTGCCCGCTCCGGCCTGGAGTTTCACCGGGTCGATTTCGAAGCGGTTCCCGACAGCTTCATGATGGAGATCGCCGTCTACGGTCTGCCGGTGCGCATGCCGCACTGGTCATTCGGCGTGCGCTATATCTATCAGCTGATCCAGCGCCACATGGGGCACTCGCGGCTGTTCGAGGTGGTGTTCCCCGGCAACCCGGGCCATGCCTACCTCGCCGAGAGCAACGGACTCGCGGAAAACATCCTGGTGACCGCGCACGTGCTCGGGCATGCGGATTTCGCGCGCAACAACCTGCTGTTCCGCCGCTGCCAGGAGCAGGTGAGCGAACACATCGTCGAGCACGCCGCCAATCACGCACGCCAGATTCAACAGGTCATCGAGACTCACGGTGCGCAACGCGTCGAGGTCGCACTCGATGCGGCGCTGGCCCTCGAGCAGCACGTCGACATCGACCAGCCGCTGCGGCGCGAGCGCTACCCGGAGTACCTCGGGGATGTCAAGGTGCTGGCCGACGACCAATTCCGCAAGCGCTTCGCGGCGCTCGAGCCGCTCGCCGGCGGCAGCGCGCTGGAGGCGAAGAGGCGCGCACCGCTGCCGCCGCATCCGGAGCGCGACCTGCTGTGGTTCCTCGCCAACTACGCACCGGAGATGGAGAGCTGGGAGCGTGACATCTTTCTCGCGGTACGCGAGGAGTCTTTCTACTTCTATCCGGTGTTCGCCAGCCAGATCATGAACGAGGGCTGGGCCTCTTACTGGCATGCGCGGCTGCTGCGCGAGGCGGATTTCATACCGCAACAGGCTTACCTGGACGCCATCAAGTGTCATTCGGACGTGGTGCGGCCCATCGCCGCCGAAGCCCAGGTCGCGCTCAGCATCAACCCCTACCACCTGGGGTTTGCGATGTGGGAGAAGATCGTCGAGAAGAATGGCCTGCCCGCGGCGCGCGCCATCATGCAGCAGGACGACGACTTCAGCTTCGTGCGCAATCACCTGACCCGCGAGCTCGCCGACGAGCTGGGCCTGTTCCGCTACAGCGCGCGCAGCGACGGCCAGATCAAGGTGCTGGAGCACGACCTGACGGCGCTGCACGAGGCGGTGCTGGCGCCCAAGTACAACTTCGGCGCACCGATCGTTTCTGCGTCGCACGTGCGCAATGACGGCACCCTCGAGCTCACGCACGACAGCAGCGTCGACGGTCGCGGCCTTGACCTGGAGCGTAGCCGTAAGGTGCTCGATTACCTGCAGCGCGTGTGGCGCCGGCCGATCGTGCTGACCACGGTAAATCAGGCCGGTTCGGCCCTCGAGCTGACCGCGCCGTGACCGGCGCCGCCCTGGAGCCGCGCGCTCAGGGATTGCGCGGCGGCACGGGCTTGGCGGGCGGCTCGGGTACCGCCGGCTCCGTGCCCCAGTCCTCTTCCTCGTGCGAGGTCACAATGGATACCGGATCGCTCGCCGGGAAAGTGAGGTCGAGCGCCTCATCGAGCTGGCGCTGAACCTTCTCCCAACCGCGGCGCTTGCGCGCCTCATCGGGGGAGTCGCTCATCTGGACCTCCTGGCCCCAAGCCCGGCCAGGGCCTTAGGGGCTCGCTGTCCTGCATGGTACTCCCGCGAGTAGCCGCAGGCAGGCCCTCCGGAGTAGGCTTTTGCTCTACCGGTGATGCTCGTGCGGCGCCGGTCCATCTTGCCGGGGGAGCATCTGCCATGGGGTACACGACTTCGGGCATCCGTAACATCGCGCTGGTCGGACAGGCCGGCGCGGGCAAGACCTCACTCCTGGAGACGCTGCTGCTGCAGGCGGGCGCGATCCGTGCTCGCGGCAGCCTGGCGCGCGGCACCACGGTGTCGGATTTCGACCCGCAGGAGAGGCGCCTGCAGCACTCGCTCGACACCGCGATCTGCAGCTTCGACTGTAGCGGCACCCACATCAACCTCATCGACACACCGGGCTATGCGGATTTCCTCGGCAAGGCGCTGTCGGTGCTCGAGGCGGTGGAGGCGGTCGCCATCGTCGTCAGTGCCGTGAACGGCGTCGACTCGCTCACGCAGCGCCTCATGGAGTTCGCGCGCGAGCGCGAGCTGTGCCGGATCATCATCGTCAACAAGATCGACAGCCGCGATGCCCATTGCGCCGACGTGCTGCAGCAGCTGCGCGAGGCCTGCGGCCGCGAATGCCTGCCGCTGAATCTGCCCAGCGGCGGCGGCGACGCCGTGGTGGACTGCTTCTTTCAACCCCACGGCCGCGCGGCGGATTTCTCCTCGGTGGAAGCGGCGCATACGCAGATCATCGATCAGGTCGTCGAGCTCGACGAAAAGCTCATGGCCCTGTACCTCGAGCAGGGCGAGGAGATCTCCCCCGAGCAGCTTCACGATCCTTTCGAGCAGGCACTGCGCGAGGGGCATCTGGTGCCGGTGTGTTTCGCTTCCGCCGAGAGCGGGGCGGGAATCCCCGAGCTGCTGCAGGTGTTCGAGCGGCTCATGCCAAACCCGGCTGAAGGCAATCCGCCGCCGTTCCTGAAGGGGAACGGAGAGAGTGCCGAGCGCGTGCCGGTGACGCCGGATCCCGCCAGGCACGTGATCGCGCATGTGTTCAAGGTGAGCATCGACCCTTACGTCGGCAAGCTCGGCGTGCTGCGCGTGCACCAGGGCACCGTACGCCCGGGCAGCCAGCTGTTCGTCGGCGACGCGCGCAAACCCATCAAGATCGCGCATTTGTTCCGCCTGCTGGGCAAGGAGTCCACCGAGATCACCGAGGCGGTGCCCGGCGACATCTGCGCCATCGCCAAGGTGGACGAGCTGCACCTGGACGCGGTGCTGCACGACTCGCACGAGGAGGACCAGTACCACCTGAAGCCGGTGGCGTTTCCGCCGCCGATGCTCGGGGTCGCCATCGAGCCCGAGCGGCGCGGTGATGAGCAGCGTCTCGCCGACACCCTGCACAAGCTCACCGCCGAGGACCCGTGTGTGCGCATCGAGCATCACGCCGCGGTCAACGAGACCGTCCTCTACGGCATGGGCGAATTTCACCTGCGCGTGCTGCTCGAGCGCATGAGCGAGCGCTACGGCGTACACGTGAAGACCCACCCGCCGAGCATCCCGTACCGCGAGACCATCACGCGACCCGCCGAAGGACACTGCCGGCACAAGAAGCAGACCGGCGGCGCCGGGCAGTTCGGCGAGGTGTACCTGCGTATCGAGGCGCTGGAGCGCGGCGCGGGCTTTGAGTTCGTGGACGACGTCGTGGGCGGCGCGATCCCCGGGCAGTACATCCCGGCGGTGGAGAAAGGCGTGCGCCAGGTGCTCGTCGAAGGCGCGCTCGCCGGCTTTCCGATCCAGGACGTGCGCGTCACGGTGTACGACGGCAAGCACCACTCGGTGGACTCGAAGGAGGTGGCGTTCGTCTCTGCAGGCCGCAAGGCGTTTCTCGACGCCCTGCAGAAGGCCACGCCGATCGTGCTCGAGCCGATCATGCGCCTGGAGATCACCGCGCCCGCGAGCGCCATCGGCGACATCACCGGCGACCTCGCCACCAAGCGGGCGCGCATCAACGGCAACAGCTCACTGCCCGGACAGCGCTCCGTGCTCATGGCCTTCGTGCCGCTCGCCGAGGTGTCGGAGTACCAGTCGCGCCTCAAGGCGCTGACCGGGGGGCAGGGCGCCTACACCATGGAGTTGAGTCACTACGATCCGGTGCCGGTGCGCAAGCAGCAGGAGCTCGCACAGGCCCGGCGGCCGCGCGCCGAAGAAGACACATGAAAGCAGCCCTGCTGTGCGTGTTGGCGCTCGCGGGACTGGCGCCATCCGCCGTGGTGACGCGCCCGGACCCCGGCCTCTGCACCGCGCCGCCCGCCCCCGGGGCCGCCACCCGGACGGTCCCGGACGGGCACGCGAAGCCGAGCGCCCTCGCCCCTCATCCTCGCTCGCGCAAGCGTGCCTACGGGGCGCCGATCCCGCCGCCGATCGTCTCGAAGCACGCGCGACGCCCGCGTCACGCGGGCAATTCGCCGCCCAAATAGCCGCCCCCGCAAGCCCATGGCTGCGCGCTCACCGGCGCGCCGCCGGGCCTGCGTCGCGGGCAGGCCTGCGCGCCTGCGCTTTTACTGCGCCGGCTTCTTCCAGGTGACCGTATCGCCTGCACGCAGTCCCAGCTTCGAGGCCTCACCGCCCTTTAATTCCAGCACCGCGCTGACCGGCGTATCGGAGCTGAGCAAGACCTCCGACAGAGGGTGTGCGCGCTCGATGATCTTCGCCACGCGTCCATCGGCGCGGATGAACAGCATGTCCAGCTCGATGTAGGTGTTCCTCATCCACATGGTTTCGACGCGTGGAGTCGGCAGCGGGAACACCATCCCCATGGTGCCGGGCAGGTCGCTGACGAACATCAGACCCTGCTCGGCGCGCTCGGGTGTGTCGGCAACCCACACTTCGAAGGCGTACTTGCGGGCGGCGTGGCGCTCTTCGCGGTGGGTGATTTCGAGCGAGGTGCGCGGAAATGTCGCCAGCTCCCGCGGCGCACGGGAGTCCTGCGCCGGTGCGGGCGCGGCTGCGCCCGCCGCGAACGCCAGCCAGGCGGCGAGCATGAGCGTACGTTCCGAAGGATTTCCCTGCGACATGTTTTTCCACGTTGCTACGTTTTGGACGGGGGCGGCCGGTCGCGCGGCTGGTCCTCGAACACGGCGCTGCCCGCGAAATCGAAGCGGGTGACCAGAATCCGCGCATCGCTGTTGAGCGTGCTGGCCGGAGAGGTGCAGAAGCCGCGGGCGACGATGCGCCAGGAGCGCTGCGGTCCGCCGAGTGCGCCGAGCCGTTCCTGTTTCAGTTCGTCCACCGTGCAGTGATCCTCGCCGCGCGTGGCAAACAGCCGTTCCTCGCCCTCGAAGATCACGGTGAGGTTGGTCGGCAGGGCGCGGCCGGTGCGCCCTTCGTGCACCGATCCCACGCCGAACACCAGGCGCAGGCGCCGCCCATCCGCGTGCCGCGGGCCGGCGAAGCTCATACGCAACCCGCTGCCGTCCGGACGCGGACCGCCGTCGCACTCGATCTCGGCGTTGTGCCAGTCGATGTCGAGGTTCATCGCGCCGCGGATGCGGGCGCGCAGATAACCGTTGCCGGCCGGCAGGCAGCCCTGCCTGGCCGCGGGGCTCGCGTCGGCGCTCGCGGCGCCCGGCGGCGCGCTGAGAAGGCTGCAGACGCACAGCAGCGTGAGACGCAGGCCTCGCATGCGCAGCAGTGTACCGCGCCGCCCGTCAGGCGCCGCCCTCACGCGCCCGGCACGACGAGCAGCGCCTTGGCGAGGCGCGCGTGGCCGCGGGCAATCCAGCGCGCCGCATGCATGAGAAGAGTGACCATGACGATGCCTGCGACCATGTAGAACAGCGAGCCCACCAGCGTGTGCGGCGAGGCGACCGCGTGGCCGTCGATCTGGAGCATGTCCGCCGACAGACGCAGCGGCAGCCAGCCGAAATCCCGGCTCAGCACTGCCAGCGGCGCGAGCGCCAGGCGCAGGCCAACCGCAAGTCCGGTGACGGCGAGGGTGAAGTAGATGATGCCGAGCGGCAGCATGATGAGCAGGTACAGCAGCGTCGTCCAGGTGCGCACGTCCGTGAGCATGTCGGCGATACGCCTCCACCAGCTCGCCGGCGGCCCCGGGTGCACCGGACGTCGCGGCATGCGCTCGCCGGTCATCGCCTCGAGCAATCTCCCCTCGCCGAGGGCGAGCACGCGTGCGATACCAATGAATGCCAGGAAGAACGGCACGCCGATGATGAGGACCGCGAACCCGGCCGACAGCGACAGCCCGGTGACCACGAACGTGAAGTACACGATGCCGGTGGCCAGCGTGAGCAGCATATAGAAGAGAGAGGTGTAGGCCCGCGGGTCCTGGTACACGCCGAAAAAGCGCGCCAGGCCCGAGCTGTGAGCCGCCGCCCTGGGAGCCGGGGTCTTGAGGGCGGCCTTCACCTTCGCTTCCGTGTCCCGGTACGCCGCCGCGACTTCGTCCGGAGCACCGTAGGTGCTCGCGATGAGCTCCAGCACGTCGCTCTCCGATTTGTCCGGGTGCGCCGCGACCTCCGCGCGCAGATACTCTTCGGCGTCGTACAGCGCGTCCTGGATGAGTGCGGGATCCTGTCCCTCGAGCGCCTGGCGCAGCTGCTTCAGGTACTCATCGATCGAGCGGGGAGCGTTGACACTCATGAGTCGGTTCCTTCGATGAAGCGATCGACAAAGCCGCGCGTCTGCCGCCAGATGTCACTCCACTGGCGCAGCATCGCGCGGCCGTCTGCGGTGATGCGGTAGTAGCGCCGCGCAGGCCCGGCGTAGGAGGGCACGACGCGGCTGGTGAGCAAGCCCCCGGCGGCGAGGGCGCGCAGCACCGGATACACGGTGCCTTCCTTGAACAGGGCCTCGCCTTCGTTGGCCTTTTGCAGGCGCTTGGCGATCTCGTATCCGTACAGGTCCTCGGTGGTGCGCTCCAGCACAGCCAGCAGCACCAGGGCCACGAGGCCCCCGTTGAGGTCTTTCTGGAACTTGCGTGCCTGGCTATCATCCATCCGCTAGTACTATTAAGTATATAGTATTAGCTGTCAACTAGTATTAACGATCGACGACTACCCGTGCCAGCGGGAGTCCGCCCATGGGGCGCGCGGCGTGCGCAGGCAGGTGTCCCGCGCGGTACTGCTAGACTTCGCGCTTTTCCCGGGACCGGTGATGAGAAACTCGCTCCTAGAAGTCACACCCGTCATCCCGGGGAGCCTCTCGCGCCTCCCGGAGCTGGCCAACAACCTGTTCTTCAGCTGGCATCGTCCCACCCGGGCGTTGTTCGAGGACCTGGATCCGGAGCTGTGGAAGCAGACCAACGGCAATCCCCGTCTGGTGCTTCGCTGCCTCAACCAGGGCACGCTCGAGCGCTGCGCGCGCGACGAGCTGTACCTCGCTCGCTACCACCTCGCGCTCGAAACACTCGAAGCGTACCTGCGGGTCGGCGCGCCCACCGGGGACGAGCCGCTGGTGGCGTACTTCTGCGCCGAGTACGGTTTTCACGAGAGCTTCCCCATCTACTCCGGCGGTCTGGGCGTGCTCGCCGGGGACTACTGCAAAGCGGCGAGCGACGGGCGCGCCAACTTCGTGGCGGTGGGACTTCTGTACGAGCAGGGGTATTTCACTCAGACCGTCGATAACGACGGCGTGCAACACGCCGAGTATCGCGAGCGCGACCCGCGCGATCTGCCGGTCGAACCGGTGCGCAACGCGAGCGGGGAGTGGCTCAAGGTCGCGGTGCGCATCGCCGGGCGCGAGGTGATCGCGCGGCTGTGGAAGGCGCAGGTGGGCCGCGTTCCGGTCTATCTGCTCGACACCAATTGCGCGGAGAACATCCCCTCCGATCGCGACATCACCCATCGCCTGTACGGCGGGGATGAGTCGACGCGGGTGCGCCAGGAAATGATCCTCGGTATTGGCGGTTTGCGCGCGCTGCGCGCGCTCGGCGTGCAGCCCGGGGTGTGGCACCTGAACGAAGGGCACGCGGCGTTCCTGATCCTGGAGCTGCTGCGCGAACACCTGGCGCAGGGCCTGCCATTCAACGCCGCGCTCGAAGCGGTGGCGGCGTACTGCGTGTTCACCACGCATACCCCGGTGGCGGCCGGCCACGATGCCTTCGGCCTCGAGCTGATGGTCGCGCACCTCGGGGATTTCGTACGCGAGCTGGGGGTGCCGGTCGAGCGGGTCCTGGAGCTGGCGCGTTCCCCTTCTGCCCCGGGCCTTTTCAACATGACGCGCCTGGCACTGAATGGCACGCGCCACGTCAACGGTGTGAGCCGCATCCATGGCGCGGTCTCGGCGCGCCTGTGCTCGGACCAGTGGCCGGAGATTCGCCCCGAAGACAACCCGGTCGGCTTCGTGACCAACGGCGTGCACGTGCCCACCTTCCTGCACCAGACGTGGATGGACTTCTTCGACCGCGAGCTGGGACGGGAATGGCGCGAGCGCCTGCGCGATCCGGAATTCTGGAGCGCGCTGGAACGTGTGCCGGACGAGCGCTACTGGGCGACGGCGCAGGAAGTCAAGGCGCGCATGCTGGCGAGCGTGCGCGAGCGGCTGCAGCGCGAGTACGAGCGCAAGGGCTTAAGTCCCGCGCAGCTGCGCCACGTGACGCGCTTCCTCGATCCGCAGCGTCCCGGCGTGCTCACCCTGGGGTTCGCGCGGCGCTTCGCCACCTACAAGCGCGCGACGCTGCTGCTGCGCGACCGCGCGCGCCTCGCGCGGCTGGTCAACAATCCCGAGCGCCCCGTGGTGCTGCTGTACGCCGGCAAGGCGCACCCTGCGGATGAGCCCGGCAAGCATGTGCTGCGCGAGATCCGCCAGCTCATGATGAGCCAGGAGTTCATGGGGCGCATCATCTTCCTGGAAGACTACGACCTGCAGCTCGCGCGCAGCCTGGTCTCGGGCGTCGACGTGTGGCTCAACAACCCGATCGCGCCGCTCGAGGCGAGCGGCACCTCCGGCATCAAGGCGGCCATCAACGGCCGCCTCAACCTGAGCATTCTCGATGGCTGGTGGGCGGAGGGCTGGATGCAGGACAACGGCTGGGGCATACCGCCGGCGAACGTGGCTGATCCGGAGCGTCGCGACGCGCTCGAGGCGGAGTTGATACTCGGTACGCTCGAAGAGGAGGTGCTGCCCCTGTACTACGCGCGCGACGAGAGCGGTTACCCCGGCGCCCGGGTGAAGCGCAGCAAGCGGGCCATGATGACAGTGATTCCCGGTTTCAACATGCGCCGCGTGCTGTTCGACTACACCCGGGGGTTGTACCAGCCGGCGGTAGCGCAGTACCGGCGCCTGGCCGAGAACGCCTTCAGCGGCGCGCGCACGCTCGCGGACTGGAAGACGCGCGCGCGCCAGGCCTGGTCGAAGGTGAGCCTGAAGCAGCTCACCGATGTGGCGCGCGATCTGCCGCGAGGCGAGCGGCTGCGCCTGCGGGTTGCGGCCGGGCTGAACGGACTCGCGCCCGCGGACGTGCGGGTGGAGTTCGTCGCACGGCGCCTGTTGCCGGAGGCGGATCTTGCGCCGCCGGCCCTGTCCTCGTACGGGCAGCCGCCGCGCGCCGGCCTGTGGCACGCCGCGTTCAGCGCCACCGACGAGCAGGACACCGACGGGGCGGTGATATTCGCGCTCGACGTCGAGCCACAGGAATGCGGCCAGTTCCGCACCGAGGTCCGCATCTATCCGTGGCACGAGTTGCTCTCGCACCCCTATGAGCTCGGACTGATGAAATGGCTGTGAGGCAACTTACATTAGGGTTGCGCTGACGGCGCGCCTTGCGGTGTAGTACGTCTCATGTCCCGCCAGCCCGCACGCGCTTCTTCCGGACGTTATGTGAGCCGCCTGACGGGCGGCACGCTCGCGATCATCATGGCCGGCGGGCGCGGCGAGCGGCTGCGCGATCTGACCGCGCATCGCTGCAAACCAGCGACGCCCTTCGGCGGCAAGTTCCGCATCATCGACTTCGTGCTGTCGAACTGCGTGAACTCAGGGATCCGCCAGATCTCCATTCTCACCCAGTACAAGGCGCAGTCGCTGATTCAGCACGTCCAGCACGGCTGGAGCTACCTGCGCGGGGAGTTCGGCGAGTTCGTCGAGGTGGTTCCGGCCCAGCAGCAGCTTGGCCCGCTGTGGTACCGCGGCACGGCGGACGCCGTGCACCAGAACATCGATCTGATCGTCTCGCACCGGCCCAAGCACGTGCTGGTGCTCGCCGGGGACCACATCTACAAGATGGACTACGGTCCGATGATCGCCTACCACGTGGAGAAGGGTGCCGACATCACCGTGGGAGTGGTCGAGGTGCCGGCGCAGGACTCGCAGCATTTCGGGGTGCTGACCGCTACCGAATGGAATCGGGTCACGAAGTTCGCGGAGAAACCGGCCCAGCCCGACACGCTGCCGGGCCGCCCCGACACCATACTCGCCTCCATGGGCATCTACGTTTTCAACACCCGGCTGCTCGAGAGCCTGCTCGCCGCGGACGCCGGCAAAGAGTCCTCCACCCATGATTTCGGCCGGGACGTCCTGCCCGAGGCCATCGACGGCAACCGCCAGGTGTTTGCCTATCCGTTCCAGGACGTGAAAACCCGTGCGCAAAGCTACTGGCGCGACGTCGGCACCATCGATGCCTACTACGACGCCAACCTCGAGCTGGTGCACGTGCGGCCGGAGCTCAACATCTACGACCAGGACTGGCCCATCTGGACCTACCAGGTGCAGCAGCCGCCCGCGAAGTTCATCCTGGACGAAGACGGTCGCCGCGGTATGGCCGTCAACTCCATGGTGTCGGGCGGCTGCATCATCTCCGGCGCCGTGGTGCGCGAGTCGCTGCTGTTTTCCGACGTGCGGATCGAGGAGCGCACCAGCATCCAGCGTTCCGTCATCCTGCCGCACACCGAGATCGGCCGCGGTTGCG
Organism: Steroidobacteraceae bacterium; assembly: GCA_041485725.1. Lineage (GTDB taxonomy): Bacteria > Pseudomonadota > Gammaproteobacteria > Steroidobacterales > Steroidobacteraceae > 13-2-20CM-66-19. The sequence goes on along the minus strand of JBGPKC010000015.1, from coordinate 23,557 downwards.
CGATTTCCGGGGCGGTCATCGACGAAGGCTGCGACGTGCCCGACGACACCCGCATCGGCCTGGATCGCGAGGCCGATGAGCGTCGCTTCCACGTGACCGAGAATGGAGTGGTGCTGGTCACTCTCGACATGCTGCGCAGCATACGGAGCCCTTGAACGTGGCAGCCGCGCCACGCCTGCCGGTCATCCTGCTGTGGCACATGCACCAGCCGCAGTACAAGGACGCGCTCACCGGGCAGTACGCGCTGCCGTGGACCTATCTGCACGCCGTCAAGGACTACACCGACATGGCGGCGCACCTGGAAGGCAACCCGGCGGCGCGCGCCGTGGTGAACTTCACCCCGCTGCTCATCGAGCAGCTCGAGGAGATCGCGCGGCGCGTGGCCGAGCATCTCGAGAACGGCAGCCCGCTCCCGGATCCGGTGCTGGCACTTCTGGGCCCGGATCCCGTACCGACCGAGCCGGTGGCGCGGCTGGAGCTGCTGCGCACCTGCCTGCGTGCACAACGCCAGCAGATGATCGAGCGCTTCGGGCCGTACCTGGAGCTCGCGACCATCGCCGAGACACTCGGCACGCAGGGTCGCGTCGCTTACGCTTCCGATCAGTTCATCCACGATCTGGCCGTCTGGTATCACCTCGCGTGGCTCGGCGAGAGCGTGCGGCGCACGGACCCGCTGGTCGCGCGCCTGACAGAGCGCGGGCGCGACTTCAGCCCCGCGCAGCGCCGCGATCTGCTGGCGCTGATCGGCGGCCTAGTGGGGCAGGTGCTGTTGCGCTACCGGCGCCTCGCCGAGCGCGGGCAGTGCGAGCTGTCGGTCACGCCCTACGGACATCCGATCATCCCGCTGCTGCTCGACTTTCAGTGCGCGCGCGACGCGCTTCCCGAGATGCCACTGCCGGCGCATGCGGCATACCCCGGCGGCGAGGCGCGCTCCATCTGGCACATCGAGGAGGCGGTGCGCGTGTTTACACGCACCTTCGGCACCCGTCCCGCGGGCTGCTGGCCCGCCGAGGGCGCGATCAGTGCCGGCACGCTCGGGCTGCTCGGCGCCGCCGGCTTCCGCTGGGCCGCCAGCAGCGCCGCGGTGCTGCGCGCGAGCCTCGAGCTCACCGACCGCCGGGCGGCCGAGGATCCGCTCGCCCTCAACCGCCCCTACCGGCTGGGCGGCACGGGCCTGAGCTGTTTCTTCCGCGACGACACGCTGTCCGATCTGATCGGCTTCACCTACGCGACCTGGCACGGCGATGACGCCGCCGCCAACCTGGTGGAGGAGCTGGCGCAGCTCGCGCGCCGCTATGAGCCGGGTGGCAATCATGCCGTGCTCATCGCGCTCGACGGTGAGAATGCCTGGGAGCATTACCCGTTCAACGGCTTCTATTTCCTGCGCGCGCTGTACGAGCAGCTCGCGAGCCATCCGTTGCTCGAGCTGACGACCCTGTCCGACTGTCTCGCGCGCGGCTTGCAGCCCGCGCCGCTGCCGCGGGTCTGCGCCGGCAGCTGGGTGCACGGCACGCTCGCGACCTGGATGGGGGATCCGGCGAAGAACCGGGCGTGGGATCTGCTGTGCGACGCCAAGGAGGCCTACGATCGCGTCATGCAGGGCGAGAGCGATCCGGCGCAGCGCGCGGCCGCCGGCCGGCAGCTCGCGCGCTGCGAGAGTTCCGATGGTTCTGGTGGTTCGGGGACTACAACCCGGCGGATGCCGTGAGCCAGTTCGATCACCTCTACCGGCGCCAGCTGCTGACGCTGTACCGGCGCCTGAATCTCCAGCCCCCGGGCGAGCTCACGCTGCCAATCTCAACCGGGAATGGGTCTCCGGAGCACGGCGGAGTCATGCGCCGCGCCACCGGCGGCTGACGGCCAAGGAAGCAGACGCGCGCGTGGGCAACATGCGATTACCCGTCTTCGACCGGCGCCGCGCCGGGGTGCTGCTGCCGATGTCCGCGCTCGAGGCGGCACTCGGGCGCGGCGGCCGCGCTTTCATCGACTGGCTCAGCGAAGCCGCCTTTTCCGTGTGGCAGATTCTGCCGACGGGCCCGGTGGGCGAGGATCGCTCCCCCTACTGGGTGCGCTCGGACTGCGCGGGCAACGCGGCGTTCATCGATGCGGCGGAGCTGCCCGCTCCCAACGCGCCGATCGACCCGGAGTTCCTGGCGGCCTCCAGCTCCTGGCTGCACGACTACGCGTTGTTCGAGGCGCTGACGCGCGCGCACGGCGGTGCGCCGTTCTGGAGCTGGCCGCCGCCGCTGCGCGACCGGGCGGCCGAGGCGCTCGCGCAGGCAGCCCGCGAGCTCGCGCCCGAAATCGCGCGCATCGAGCGCGAGCAATATGCGTTTTACGTTCAGTGGAACCAGCTGCGCGCGCACGCGCGTTCGCGCGGAGTGCGGCTGTTCGGCGATCTGCCCTTCTACGTCGGCCCCTCCTCGGTGGAAACCTGGGCGCATCGCGAGCTGTTCCAGCTCACCCCCACCGGCGAGCCCGCGGTGGTCGGGGGCGTGCCGCCGGACTACTTCTCCGACAAGGGCCAGCTGTGGGGCAATCCGGTATACGACTGGCAGACGCTGCGGCGCACCGATTTCGGCTGGTGGCTGGGGCGGGTGCGCGCGCAGCTGGCGCGCATGGATCTGCTGCGCATCGATCATTTCCGGGCGCTTGCGGCCCATTGGGCTGTGCCCGCCGGCGCTCCCGATGCGCGCGGCGGCGCCTGGCTCAGCACTCCGGGGGAGCTGCTGCTGCGCCGGCTCCTGGATGAGTTCAGCGACCTGCCGCTGGTCGCCGAGGATCTCGGGGTCATCACCGAAGACGTGCTGGCGCTGAAGAACGGCTTCGGCCTGCCGGGAATGCGCGTGCTGCAGTTTGCCTTTGACGGCGATCCGGCCAATGCGCACCTGCCGTATCTGCACGAGCGTGACTGCGTGGCGTACACCGGCACCCACGACAACGACACCACGCTCGGCTGGTACTCGAGCCTGGACCGCGAGACGGCGCAGCGCGTCGATTTTTATCTGCGCGTGACCCCGGCCGCCATGCCCGAGGCGCTGATACACGCAGCCCTCGGATCGGTGGCGCGACTCGCGATCATTCCGGCGCAGGACATCCTCGCTCTGGGCTCGGCGGCGCGTCTGAACACTCCCGGGACCGTGGGGGGAAACTGGATCTGGCGACTGCCCGCGGGGGCCTTGACGGCGCAACTCGCGCGCCACTACGCGCACCTGAACGGCGCCTTCGGTCGCGCGCCAGGATGAGAGCCACTTGCGCCCCGGCACTGTCGGCGGCCGCGTTGCTGCTCGCCGCCTGCGCGCTGACGTCGAACTTCACCCCCCCGAGGCTCTCGGTCGTCGATGTGCAGATCCAGAGCAGCGACCTGTGGGAACAGCGCCTCAAGGTGCGCATGCGCGTGCAGAACCCCAATGACCGCAGGCTGCCGGTGAAGGGACTCGAGTACACCATGGAAGTCGAGGGGCAGCAGTTCGCGAGCGGCGAGTCGGCTGCGAGCTTCGTCGTGCCCGCCATGGGAGAGGCCGAATTCGACATGAACGTCACGGCCAACCTCGCGGGCACGCTCCTCAAGCTTCTCGGGCGCGGCCCGGACCCGCTGGGGCAAAGCGTGGCCTACCGTCTCAGCGGCAAGATCGCGCTGTCGGAGGGCCTGATGCGCTCGATTCCGTTCGAGGAGCGCGGCACCTTCAGGCTGCAATGAGTCGCTGGTAGAGCGCCACGTACTTGTCTCCCTGGCGCTGCCAGGAGAAGTCCTGCTGCATGCCGCTTTTAACCAGCCGCGTCCAGTGCCGCGGCGTGGCGTACAGGTCGAGCGCGGTGTTCAGCGCCCACTCCAGAGCCTGCGTGTTGAAATCGTTGAACACCACCCCGGTGCCGATGCCGGTTTTGGGGTTGTAGTGCCGGACCGAATCGGCGAGCCCGCCGGTGCGGCGCACGACCGGCACCGTACCGTAGCGCAGGCTGTACATCTGGTTGAGCCCGCACGGCTCGTAGCGCGAGGGCATGAGAAACAGATCGCTCGCCGCCTCGATCCAGTGCGCGAGCTCCTCGTCGTAACCGCAGTGAAACACAACGCGCCCGGGGAAGCGGCGCTCGAGGACGGTGAAGAACTCCTCGTACTGCGGCTCACCGTTCCCGAGCGCGACGAAGCTCAGCGGCCGCGCGCTGAGCACCTTCGGTAACGCCTCGAACATGAGCTCGATGCCCTTCTGCACGGCCAGCCGGCTCACCAGCCCCGCCAGCGGCACGTCCGGCGCAGCCGTGAGCTTCTGGCGCTGGGCGAACTGACCCTTCAGCTCACCCTTCACCGCGAGGCGCCCGGCGTCGTAGTGGGCCGGCAGGTAGCGGTCGTGGCGCGGATCCCACTCGTCGTAGTCGACGCCGTTCAGAATGCCCGACACGGCGCGGCCCCGGGCGCGGGCGCGCAGGCTGTCCTGCAACCCCATGCCGTACTCATCGGTGCAGATCTCGCGTGCGTGGGTCGGGCTGACCGTGGTGATGGAGTCGGCGTACAGGATGCCGTGGCGCAGGGCGTTGATCCGCCCGGCGGCGAGATCGTCCTGGTGCAGCAGGTTGCGCCTGCCCGGCAGCCCGAGATCGGCAATCCGGGCCGCCGGGAAGATGCCCTGATAACCGATGTTGTGGATCGTCAGCACCGTGCGGGTCGCGGCGAACAGCGGCTCGTCCTGCCACACCGTCTTGAGGAACAACGGCGCAAAGGCGGTGTGCCAGTCATTGCAATGCAGAACCTGCGGCGCCCAGGCGAGGCGCTGGCAGGCGGCCAGCGCCGCGCGCGTGAACCCGAGGAAGCGCAGGTGCTCGTCGGGATCGCTGGTGTAGAGGGCGGTGCGCGCATACAGCGCGGGGCAGTCGATCAGGTACGCCGGCGCACCGCCCGGCAGCTGCGCGCGCAGCACCGAGAACACGTAGCTGTTGGCTCCCACCGCCAGCGGCACCTGCTGCAGGCCCTCGACCGGCTGCGCGGAATACGCCGCGCGGTCGATGGAGGCGTAGCACGGCGTAAACAGCCGCACGTCATGACCGGCGCCGTGCAGGTACTTGGTCAGCGCCCCGCTCACGTCCGCCAGTCCGCCGGTCTTGGAGAGCGGTTCGACTTCGGAGGCGAGCAGGCAGATGGCGAGTTTCTCTGGCACGTGGCGGTTATTTCAGCGAATGCATGTCAGGTTATGATGCAGCCATGCGGCGTGTGCTGATCGGTCTCACGGTGACGTTGCTGCTGGTGGTTTCGATCGGCGTGGGCGTGGTCGTGGCCCGCTGGCCATGCCCGCACCCGTGGCGGTGAATTCCCGCAGCAGTGTAACTGAAGGTCGTGAATGATCCGGCCCGCGCGCGCCGACCGTGACGGCGCCGCAAGAATCGGGTCGCACGCCGCGCAGGCGCGACTATCATCAACCCCCATGCACACCGAGCCCGCATTCCTCGACAGTCGCGATTTCGCGCGCATCGCCCGTGCGATCCGCTTCATCGACGCCAACTTCCGCGCGCAGCCGCGGCTGGCCGCGATCGCCGCCTCGGCGCACCTGTCGGAGTTCCACTTCAACCGCCTGTTCCGCCGCTGGGCCGGCGTCACGCCCCGGCAGTACCTGGCGCACGTCACCGCGCGCGCGGCCCGCGGAGCACTCCTCAGCACCCCGTCGGTGCTCGATGCCGCGTACTGTGTTGGCCTGTCCGGACCCGGGCGGCTGCACGACCTGATGATCACGCTCGATGCGGTCACACCCGGGGAGCTCAAGTCGCGCGGTCGCGGCATGCACATCACGTACGGCCTCACCGACACACCGTTTGGGCGTGCACTGCTCGCGAGCACTGCACGCGGGCTGTGCCATCTCGCCTTCGTCGAGTCCGGGGCGGAGGGCCCCTCCGTTGCCACGCTCGCGGCCAGCTGGCCGCAGGCGCGCCTGCGGCGCGACGAGGACGCGGCCGCTGTCCTGGCGGGACGGGTGTGGGGCTCATCCCGTGGCGCGGCTGCGGCGCGTGTCGCGGCACCCCTGAAGCTCGCCGTGAAAGGCACGAACTTTCAGCTCAAGGTCTGGCAGGCGCTGCTCGAGCTCGGCGGCGCCGGACCGACCACGTACGCGGCGCTCGCGAGTGCCGTAGGTCTGGCCGGCGGCGCTCGGGCGGTGGGCCAGGCCGTCGGTGCCAACCCGGTCGCGTGGCTCATCCCGTGCCACAACGTGCTGCGCAAGGACGGTGCCCTCGGGGGATACCACTGGGGAGAGGATCGCAAGCGTGCGATGCTCGCGTGGCAGGAATTGCCGTGGCAGTCGCGAGGCCGGCGCCGCGAACGGCGCGTCGCGGCTGCGTTCCCGAGCCAACAGCACGCGACATAACCTTTGCCAGCACTTTGGCCCTCAAGGCTCGCGCGGCGTCAAGCGCCGCGCACGTCAATTTCCTGTCATGTAGTCTAACATATTGATTAATAATAAGAATATCCTCCGCGGGGCGAGGCGGCGGTCCTGCGGAGCTGGTAAACTACGCCTCGTTTCCCCGCTGCCCGATCGCCCATGTCTGCCTCGCCTTACAAGCAACTCGAACAAGAGTTCAAGCGTCTGCATGCTTTCCGCGGTGCTCTGGCGCTGCTGCGCTGGGACGCGGCGGTGATGATGCCGCGCGGTAGCGCCGACATTCGCGGCGAGCAGTTGGCGGCGCTGGAAACCGAACACCACGCGCTGCTCACGGCGCCGCGCATCACGCGGCTCCTGGATCGCGCTCAGGCGAACACCCAGGGGCTCGCTGACTGGCAGATCGCGAACCTGCACGAGATGCGCCGGCAGCGCGACCATGCGATCGCCACCCCGGCCACGCTCGTCTCGCGCCTGACCAAGGCCGCTTCGCGCGCCGAATCGCGCTGGCTTGAGGCCCGCGCCCAGGGCAAGTTCGAGGCGTTCGCGCCGTACCTGGAGGAAGTGGTTCACCTGGTGCGAGACAAGGCGGCGCTCCTCGGCCAGGCACTCAATCTCGCCCCGTACGATGCGCTGGTGGACGAGTTCAGCCCCGGACTGACCACCGCGGATATCGACGCGATGTTCAAGGCGTTGTCGCGCCGGCTCCCGTCGCTCATCCGCGAAGCGATCGCCGTGCAGGAGACTCGCCCGTTGCTGGCGCTCACCGGCAAGTTCCCGGCGGGCAAGCAGCGCGCCCTGGCCGTGGAAGTGATGAAGAGCGTCGGTTTCCCCTTCGACCGGGGACGACTGGATGAGAGCGAGCACCCGTTCACCGAAGGCGTGCCGGGCGATATCCGCGTCACCACACGCTTTGATCCCGACGACATCTTCTCGGGTCTGCTCGGGGCGTTGCACGAGACCGGACATGCGATGTACGACCTCGGCCTGCCGCAGGACTGGCGCGATCAGCCCGTAGGGCGCGATCGGGGCATGGCTCTCGAGGAGAGCCAGTCGCTGCTCATCGAGATGATGGTCTGCCGCAGCCGGCCGTTCGTGCGCTACGTGCAGCCGCTGCTGGCGAAGCATTTCGGGGCGAGCGGACCGGAATGGGACGTGGAAAACGTCTACGGCCATCTCACCCGGGTGCGGCGCGGACTGATTCGCGTCGATGCGGACGAGCTCACCTACCCGCTGCACATCATGCTGCGTTACGAGCTGGAAAAGCAGCTGCTCTCCGGCGAGCTGGCGGTGCGCGACCTGGCGGAAGCCTGGAGCGCCGGCATGGAGCAGCGCCTGGGGATTCGTCCCTCCAACGATATCGAAGGCTGCCTGCAGGATATCCACTGGGCCGTGGGCTCCTTCGGATACTTCCCGTCCTATGCTCTCGGCGCGGTCATCGCCGCGCAGCTCTACGAGAGCCTGCGGGCGGAGGTACAGGGACTGGATGAGCAGCTCGCGCGCGGGGAATTCTCCGGGCTCCTGGGCTGGCTGCGCACCAACGTGCACGGCCTCGGCGCCAAGGTGCCGGTGCAGGACCTGCTGAAGGGCGCCACCGGCAAGCCCCTGTCGGCCACTTCCTTCGTGCGCTACGTCGAGGCAAAGTATCTCGAGAGCACCGCCAGCAGCGCCGCTGCCTGAAGAAGGCTCGCGCTCACCGCTACCGTGATCCCCGCCGCAGCGAAGCCTTCCCGCACCCTGCAGCGCCTGGCGGCGCAGCTGCGCGGCTCGGTCGGCAAGGCGATTGCCGACTATCGCATGATCGCCGGCGGCGACCGCGTGATGGTGTGCATGTCGGGAGGCAAGGACTCCTACACGCTGCTGGACATTCTGCTGTCGCTCAAACGCAGCGCTCCGGTGAGCTTCGATCTCATCGCCGTCAATCTCGATCAGAAGCAACCCGCATTTCCCGCGCAGGTGCTGCCGCAATACCTGCAAGGCCTGGGCGTGCCGTTCCGCGTCATCGAACAGGACACTTACAGCGTCGTGAAGCGCGTCGTCGCGCAGGGACGCACCCTGTGCGGCCTGTGCTCGCGGCTGCGGCGCGGGGCGCTGTACCGCTTCGCCGCCGAGAACGCCATCACCAAGATCGCGCTCGGGCACCATCGTGATGACATCGTGGAGACGCTGTTTCTCAACCTGTTCTTTGGCGGGCGCCTGAAGGCGATGGCGCCGAAGCTGCTGTCCGAGGACGGCCGCCACGTGGTCATCCGGCCGCTGGCGTACGTCGCCGAGCGCGACATCGCCCGCTACGCGCGTGGCCGCGCCTTCCCGCTCATCCCCTGCACGCTGTGCGGCTCACAGGACAATATGCAGCGCGTGGCGGTGAAGAAAATGCTCGCGGACTGGGAGCGCGAGTACCCCGGTCGCACCGAGTCGATTTTTTCAGCGCTCCGCAACGTCGAGCCCGAGCATCTGGCCGACACCCGGCGCTTCGACTTCGGCGGCCTCGACGGGCGCCGGGTGGCTGCGATGAGTGAGCAGGATGAGGACACCCTCGCGGCCTTCGCGGCACTCCCGGCACCTGCCTGAGAGAGCCATGCATGGACGCCTCCCCGCTCGCCGCGCCTGCCGCGCTCCCGCTGTCGAACTGCTACTGGGTGCTCCCGGGTCAACTGCTCGCCGGTGAGCATCCGGGCGGGTCCACCGCGGCGGCGACCCGGGTGCGTCTGCGGCGCCTGCTGGAGGCGGGCGTCAGCTGTTTCATCGATCTCACACAGCGCGATGAGCTCCCACCCTACGACGCAGACCTCCCGCTCGGCGTCGACTACTTCCGCAAGCCGATCCCCGATCACGGCATTCCGCTACACCCCGGGCACATGGCAGAGCTCCTCGATTGCCTGCGCGAGGCATTGCGCTCGGGCCGGGTGGTCTACCTGCACTGCCGCGCCGGGATCGGCCGCACCGGCACGGTCGCCGGCTGCCTGCTGGTCGAGAGCGGGCTGGCGGGGGATGCGGCCGTGGACGAGCTCAACCGCCGGTGGCAGCAGAGCGGGCGCGCGGCGCTGTGGCCGCAGGTTCCGGAGACCCCCGAGCAGACCGAGTACGTGCGGCGCTGGGTGCGCCCGCGCGCGCCGCGCGCGGATCCGCTGTTCGAGCCCGCCGCACTGTCGGCGGCGCGCGGCTTGCGGGACCGCTTCCTCGGCGCGCTCCTCGGGCAGGCGGTGGGGGATGCGGTCGCGGCCGCCACCCAGTTCCGCCGGCCGGGAAAATTCACCCCCGTGGGAGACATGCTCGGCGGCGGTCCCTTTGACCTGCCCCGCGGCGGCTGGAGCGACGACACCGCGATGGCGCTGTGCCTCGCCGAGAGCCTGCTCGAGTGCGAAGGCTTCGATGCCGGCGACCAGGTCGCGCGCTACCGCCGCTGGCAGCAGGAAGGATATCTGTCCTGCACCGGGCAGTGCGTCGGAATCACCGCGGGCACGGCCCGCGCGCTGGCGCTCGCACAGTGGCGGCGGCAGCCGTTTTCCGGCTCGCACGATCCCGAGGCGCTCGATCCGGAAGTCCTGTCGCGCGTCGCGCCGGTGGCGATGTATTTCTTCGCGCAGCCCGCGGCCGCCCCCGAGCGGGCCGCCGAGGCGGCCCGCACCACCTGCCAGGCGCCGGCCGTCCTGACGGCGTGTCGCGCACTCGCGCAGGCGCTGCACGCGGCGCTCTCGGGTGAGCCCCGGCCCGTGATCCTGGCGCAGGCGCAGTCCGCACTCGATGCGGCGCTGCACCCGATGCCGGCTTGCGGCGGCAACACCGCGCCCGCTGCGCTCGCCGCGGCGCTGGAAGCCTTTGCCAGCACAGGGAATTTTCGCGATGCGGTGCTGTCGGCCGCCAACCTCGGCGGCAGCTCCGATGTGGTGGCCGCGGCGTGCGGCGCGCTTGCCGGTGCACACTACACTGCCAGCGCGATCCCCACTTTGTGGCGCAACAGCCTGATCAAAAAGCAATTGATCGAGAGCAGCGCGGATCGGCTGCTCGCCCACGCGATGCTGGAGTTCAGCGGCTGACCGCCACGGCGGCTTGAGAGCGCGACGAACCGCTGCCTCCGTAGCAGACAGCGCGCGAGCGCTCGGGGTAAGCTCGCTTTCCCGTATTCCCTCGCACATTCGCCTCGCACCCATGTCCCCGACACGCCGGACGAAAATCGCCGCGCGCGCCAAGGCTCGGCCCTGGGTGCGTCTGTCCGACGAGCAGCTGCTGACCAAGCGCTTCTGCGATCTGAAGCTTTCCATCCAGCGCTCCCCGCTTGCCGCGCACGTGCGGCGCCTGTATGCGGATCTCGAGCGCCGCGGCGTCAGTCTCCGCCCGCACGTGTGGTTGTCCGAGGAGTGGTTTGCGCCCGACGGTGTGCCGGGCATTGCGGTGCCGTTCTATCTCGCGCATCCGCGCCTGGAGCGGCTCGAGCGGCGCATCATGGGCGAGGCGGAGGGCGGCAACACACGGCTGCTGCTGCGCATCCTGCGTCACGAGGCCGGACACGCGCTCGACAACGCCTACCGGCTGCGGCGGCGCAAAAGCTGGCGAGCCGTGTTTGGACCCGCCTCGCTTCCGTATCCGGCGCGCTACCGGGCGCGCCCCGGCAGCCGGCGCTACGTGCATCACCTGGGCGAGTGGTACGCGCAGGCGCATCCGACCGAGGACTTTGCCGAGACGTTCGCGGTGTGGCTGACGCCCCAGTCCGGGTGGCGCAAGAGCTACGCGGACTGGCCGGCGCTGCACAAGCTGCGGGCGGTCGATGAGCTGGTGGCGAGCGTGCGCGGCGTGCGCCCCCCGGTGCGCAACCGCACGCGCATCGAACCGCTCGAACTCAACACCCGCACCCTGGCGCAGCATTATCGCCGCAAGCTCGCGCGCAACCGCCTGATCCGGCGCGGACTTGCCGATGAGCTGCTGCGCCGCGCCTTCAGCCCCGAGCGCTCACGCCCGGACGCCCCGCGGGCGGCCACGCTGCTGCGCGCGGCCCTGCGCCCACTGACCCCGGCGGTGGCGCGGGCGCTGCGGATCGAGCGCTACAGCGTCGAGCAGGTTCTGCGCATGCTCATCGAGCGCAGTGAGCGGCTGAAACTCTACGTGTGCGGCAACCGCCGCGACGCCCTGCGCTACTCGCGCTGGATGCTCGAGCGGCTCACGGGGCTTTACTCCCAGGGCGAGACTCCGCACTTGCCGCTATGAGACGACTGCGCACGCTCGTCGTGGTGCACGCGAGCCTGGTACCTCCGGAAACTCTCGAAGGTCACAGCGACAAGGAAATCGAAGAGTGGCGCACGGAGTACGACGTTACCAGCACGCTGCGCAAACTCAGGCATGACGTGCGCTGCATCGGCGTGCTCGACAGCCTCACCGAGCTGCGCGGCGCGATCGCCGACTGGCAACCGGACATCGTCTTCAACCTGCTGGAGGAATTCGACGGCATCGTCACCTACGATCAGCACGTGGTGGCGTTCCTGGAACTCATGCGCCAGCCGTACACGGGCTGCAATCCGCGCGGGCTGCTGCTGTCGCGCGACAAGTCGCTCTCCAAGCAGCTGCTGGCGTTTCACCGCATCGCCACTCCGCAGTTCGCCGTGTTCCGGCGCGGTGCGCGCTTTCATGTGCCGCGCAAGCTGCGTTTCCCGCTGTTCGTCAAATCCACGGTCGAGGACGCATCCCTCGGGATCGCCCAGGCATCGGTGGTGGAGGATGCCGCGAAGCTGAAGGAACGCATCGAGTTCGTTCACGAGCAGGTGAAATCCGATGCCCTGGTGGAGGAGTACATCGAGGGCCGCGAGCTGTACGTCGGGATGATGGGGAACGAGCGGCTCACGCGCCTGCCGGTGTGGGAGATGGTGTTCGGCTCCATGCCGGATTCGCTCGCGGCCATCGCCACGCGCAAGGTGAAATGGGACAAGCGCTACCAGGCGAAGTACGGCATCACCACCCACGCCGCCGCCGATCTGCCGCCGCCGGTGCTCACCGCGCTCGATCGGCTCTCGCGCCGCATCTACCGCGCGCTCGGCATGTCCGGCTATGCTCGCATGGATTTCAGGGTGACCCCGCAAGGCCAGGTTTACGTGCTCGAGGCCAACGCCAACCCGAATCTCGAGACCGCCGAGGACTTTGCCGAGTCGGCGCGCGCCGCGGGTACGCCCTACAGCGAGCTGCTCGAGCGCCTCATGGACCTCGGACTGCGGTATCGCGCGCAGTGGCGGGCCTCGTATGGCTGAGGCCGCCCCCGCCGCCGCGACCGCGATCGCCGCCCTCGGGCTGCTCGGCGCCTGTGCCGACCAGACCAAGCTGCGCGAGAGTGAGCTCACGCAGCTTCTGGGCTGGCTGCCGGGCCGGTACGACAACACCGCCCAGGCCGACAGCGACGCGCAGCGCGGCGTGCAGCCGCCACACGACCGCATCGCGCTCATCATCGTCAAGGTGTACACGCCGCGGCTCGGGCATCACGTGTTCTATGTGCAGGAGATGGCCGCCGACGATCCGCGCCGCGTCATGAGTGAGAGGATGTTCAGCTTCAAGGTGGACGAGAAGCGCGGCATCGTGGAAACCGTGTATACGTTCACCGAGCCGCTGCGCTGGCGCGACGGCCAGCGCAACATCGAACTGTTCACGAGCGTCGTGACCGAGGATGTGCAGAGCGCCGGCTGCGAGCTGCTGTGGAAGAAGAGCGGCGAGCAGTTCAGCGCAACGCACGACGCCAAGCTCTGCCACAGCGCCGGCGGCGCGGCACCCGGGGAGTCGGCGGCGCAGCTCAGCACCGACTCACTGTCGCTCGCCGACACCGCGCGCGCTGCCCGCCCCGGCGGGCGTGCGGATGAGGCGTACTACACTTTCCGCAAGGCGCGCTGACCCATCAATTTTTCAGCGTCGACGGAGTGCTCGGCTGCTGCGGTGAGTCTTTCAGATGAGTGTCGAGCCACCCCAGCACCGTGTGATACCAGAGGATGCTGTTGGCGGGTTTCAGCACCCAGTGATTCTCGTCCGGAAACACCAGCAGCCGGCTCTCAATGCCGCGCCGCTGCAGCGCCGTGAAGGCACCCAGGCCCTGCGGGTAGGGGATGCGGAAGTCCTGCTCGCCGTGAATGACCAGCATCGGGGTGTGCCACTGGGAGACGAAGTCGACGGGGTTGACCGATTCGTAGCCCTGCGGGTTCTCATACTGCGGTCCGCCCAGCTCCCACTCGGGAAACCACAGCTCCTCGGTGGCGTAGTACATCATGCGCTGGTCGAACAGGCCGTCGTGGTTGACGATGCAACGGAAGCGATCCGGCCAGTGGCCCTCGATCCAGTTCATCATGAAGCCCCCGTAGGAGGCGCCGAGCGCACAGGCGCGCTCCCCGTCGAGCCACGGGTACTTCTCGATCGCGGCCGCGAGTCCCTTCTGCAGGTCGATGAGGGGTTTCCCGCCCCAGTCGCGGCTGATGGAGTCGGTGAACGCCTGGCCGTAACCGGGCGAGCCGTGAAAGTCGATCATCACCACCGCGTAGCCGCCACCGGCGAAGGCCTGCGCGTTCCAGCGGTAGGTCCACAGGTTCCCGAAGCTCACCTGGGGGCCGCCGTGCACCACGAACGCGATCGGGTATCGCTTGCCGGGCTGTAGCCCAAAGGGCTTGACGACGTAGCCGTACACGGTCTCGTCGTTCCAGCCTTTGAAGCTGAACTGCTCGAACTCGCCCCTGCGCCGCGCGGCGAGCAACTCGTGGTTCACGTCGGTGAGTCGCGTGGCCGGGCCGCCACGCAACCCGACCACGTACAGGTCGTCCGGTCCGCCGAGGTCCGCGCGTGCGAACACCACGCGCTCGCGGGTCGCCGTGTACTCGGCCACCGTGCCGCTGGCAACGAGCCTGGCGCGCGCAGCGGTTTTTGGATCGACCCGGTACAGCGCCTCCTGGCCCAACTCCTCGACGCTCGCCAGCAGCGTCTTGCCATCGGGCGTCGCGCCGAGGCGCGCGACCGAACGATCCCAGTCCCCGGTGAGGGAGCGCACCGCGCCGGTGTGCGCATCCTTCAGCACGATGTGAAAGCGGTCCGCCTCGAACCCCGGGCGCTCCTGTGCCAGCCACGCGAGATCCCCGTTGGCGAGGAACACCGGCTGGGCATCCCAGGCGGGGTTGCCGGCGGTGAGATTCGCCGGCGCCGCGCTGCCGTCCACCGGCGTCTGGAACAGATCGAAGTTGGTCGACCAGGGCTCGGTGCGCCCGGCGATGCGCGCCGAGAACACCAGCGACTTGCCGTCGGGACTGAAGGCGAAGTCCTCATCGCCCCCGAAGGGCTTGCCTGGAATGTCCGCATCGAAGCCCTTCGACACATCAATGGGCGCCGCGCCCGCGCCGCCGGGCGCGAGCTGCGCGGTGAACAGGTGCGAGCGCGTGCCATTGCTCCAGGCATCCCAGTGCCGGATGAAGAGCCGCTCGTAGGTGCGCCCGGTCGCCTTGTCCTTGGCCCGCGCGTCCAGGCGCCCCCGGGTGCAGGCTAGCGTGCCGCAGTCCGGGAACACTTCCATGGAGAGGGCGAGCAGGTCCCCGCGCGGGGACAGCTTCAGCGCGCTCACGTCCAGCGGATAGTCGGTGACGCGCTGCGCGTCGCCCCCGCTGAGCGCCAGGCGCCACACCTGCGAGCTGCCCGAGCGCGTCGACAGGAAGTAGAGCGTGCGGCTGTCGGGCGACCAGCGCGGGCTCGAGTCGTTCGCCTTGACGTCCGTGAGGCGCCGTGGCGGCGCAGTACCGGGCGTGAGATCCAGCAGCCACAGGCTGGTGCGGCCCTTGTTGGCGTCCATGTCCGTCTCGCGCTGCACGAAGGCGACCTGGCGGCCGTCCGGGGAGAGCTGCGGATCGGTAATGCGCTTCAGCACCACCAGGTCTTCCACCGTGAAGGGCGCGTTGCCGCCGTCGGTCGCGCGTGCGGCGCTGCCGAGCGCGCTGAGCAAGCACACCAGCAGCCACGGCGCGAGGCGGGTGCTCACAGGCATGGTGGGGCCGCGCGGCGCAGCGGCATCAGCCGACTTCGTCGACGGCGATCGTCCACGGCTCCTGCTTGGCGGCCTGCAGCCATTCCTGCAGCGCGCCGTCCTCGAGCACGCTTGCCATGTACCAGCGCGCCGTCTCGGAGATCCGGGCTCCGTAGGTCTTGAAGCGCAGCACGACCGGAGCGTACATGGCATCCGCCACCGTGTATTGGCCGAACAGCCACGGTCCGCCGCCGCCAGCGCCGAAGCGCCGCCGGCAGTCGTTCCAGATCTCATCGATGCGTTCGATATCCGCTTCCAGCCCCGGCATGGCCGCGGTGCGTCGGTTGCGCGCCCGCGCGTTCATCGGCCACAGGGTGCGCAGGTTGGTGAAGCCGGAGTGCATCTCCGCGCTGACCGAGCGCGCCACTGCACGTGCCTCGAGCGCCTGCGGCCAGCCCTTGCCGCTGAGCTCCGCGACGTACTCGCAGATGGCAAGCGAGTCCCATACGCGCAGCTCCCCGTGGAGCAGCACCGGCACGCGGCCGCTGGGGCCGTAGCGGTCGATCTCGTCGTGGGTGGTGGCGGTGTCGAGCGCGATCACGACTTCATCGAACGCAACGCCCACGTGCTTCATCAGCAGCCACGCCCGCAGTGACCACGAGGAATAGTTCTTGTTGCCGATGACGAGCGTGAGCGGCGCCATTGAATGGTAACCTTCAGAGGGTGCTGAGCAACGTGCGCGCCATTGCTTTCGACCTCGATAATACACTCTGGGATGTCGAGCCGGTGCTGGCGCGCGCCGAAGCCCGCCTGCATGCCTGGCTGCAGGAGAACTGCCCGCGCATCGCGCAGCGGCTTTCGTCCGAGGGCATGCGCAGGGCGCGCGAGGAGCTCGCGCGCCGCGAGCCGCACCGCGCTCACGACCTCAGCTACCTGCGGCTCACGGCGCTCGCCGCCCACGCCCGCGAGCACGGCTACGACGAGCGCATCGCGCACCAGGCATTCGAGGTGTTTCTCACCGCGCGCAACCAGCTGCAGCCGTTCGAGGACGTGGCCCCGGCGCTTGCACGGCTGCGTCAACGCTACCGGCTGGCCACGCTCAGCAACGGCAATGCCGACCTCGCGCGCATCGGCCTCGACCGGGCATTCACGGTGTCGCTGAACGCCCGTCAGATCGGTGCCGCCAAGCCGCACCGGCTGTGTTTCGAGCGGCTCGCGCGCGAACTAGGCTTCGCGCCGCAGGAGATTCTGCATGTCGGGGACGATCCGCTGCTGGACGTGGAAGGTGCGCGCGCCGCGGGCTTTGTCAGCGCGTGGATGAACCGGCGCGCACGCGCCTGGCCGCAGGAGCTGGCCGTGCCCGACGTCGTGGTGGCGGACTGCGCGCAGCTGACCGCGCTGCTGGGGGTGTGAAACGGTCCGCTTCAGGCGGGCAGCGCGCGTCCGCGGGTCTCCACGATCACCAGGGGCGCCACCAGCGCTGCGGCCAGCGGCACCAGCGCAACCCAGAACAGCACGCGCATCAGCGCAGCGCTCGAGCCGCCCGCCATGGCAGAGACCAGCCCGATCACCAACGGGCCGCCGGCGGCGAGGAGGCGCCCGATGTTGTAGCAGAAGCCCGCGCCCGTGGCGCGCAGGCGCGCGGGGAACAGTTCCGGCAGGTAAAAGGTGAAGGCGCCGAAGATGCCGTACACACCGGCGCCGACCATGGACAGCATGGCGAGGCGCGTCTGCGGCGCGAGCTCCAGTCCGAAGGTGATGAACAGCGCGATGGCCGAGAACAGGAAGTAGGCGATGAACATCGGGCGGCGGCCGAGCCGTGTTGCGAGCGGCACCGCCGCGAACGCGCCCAGCAGCCCGCCGAGATTGAAGGCGTTCGAAGCCTGCGCCTGCCAGGCGGCGGCGAGCTGCGTCGCAGCCGCCGGCAGGAGGCCGGCGCGCACGGCGTGCTCGGCGGCGAGCGTGCGGCCGAGGAGCGGAATGAACGCGTTGCAGGCCCACCAGGTGAGCACCGCGATGACGGCCGCAAAAACGCCGCTCACCGTGGCGGCACGCATCCCCGGGGCGAACAGCTCGCGCGGCGTAGAGGGTTGCGTGCCGGCGTGGCTCGCCGTCCAGTGAGCACTCTCACGCAGGAACAGGCGCACTGCGAGGGCGACCAGCACCGGCAGCAGGCCCGCCAGGAACACATAACGCCAGGAGCTGTGCGGGTCCGCCGCGAACCACACGCCGGCGATCTGATAGTTCACGGCGCTCGCCAGCACGATGCCGAGCGGCGAGGCGGTCTGCATGATGACGCCGGCTTGCACGCGTCGGCGTTCCGGTACCGCCTCCGCGACCAGGGCCGCCCCGATGCCCCATTCCCCGCCGATTCCGAGGGCCGCGATGACGCGGCACGCGATCAGCTGCCCGATGTTGGTCACCAGCGCGCACAAACCGGTGCCGGCGGCGTATATCGCGATGGTCGCAAACAGCGCCCGCTTGCGTCCCACTCGATCCGCGATCCAGCCGAACAGGACTCCGCCCAGCGCCCAGCCCACCAGCAGGATCGAGGTGATGGCACCGGTCCAGAACACCGTGGCCTGGTGGGCAGCGGGTGAGCCCCGCGGCAGCTGCAGCAGCGCCGGGATGCAGTCCGGGGCGACGAAGTTGAACAACACCGCGTCGAAGACATCGAAGCCCCAGCCCGCCCAGCCGGCCGCGATGACCAGCCAGTGATAGCCGGACAGACCGAGAAACCCGTCACGCTGGACGCTCAGCGGCTGCGGATCCAACGCTCCCCCTGACGGGTTATTAGCACTGTGCCGGCCGCGCTGCCAACCCTGTAGGCGGATTCTGCGCCCGATCAGCGTAGCGGATCACGGAATTATCAGTACTCTCCGGGTGAACCTACCCATGGCAGAAGCGTTCAATATTGAGGAGGATGCAAGAACCGATGAGCGAGGCTTCCACACACGTGCTACCGGTCGCGAATCTGCGCGAGTTCTTCAAGGACTCCCTGCAAGGCGCACTCGCCAAGCAGCGCCTCGCGGTCGAAGACCAGACCGAGCACTACGTGGTGAATCTGCTCACGCTGTTTGCGCGCTCGGAGGCGCTGTACGAGCGCACGCCGGAGGGTATGCGGCTGAGGCCGCTGGTCGCGATCCTGTGCGAGGCGCTCGAGGCCCCCAGCGTTGCCCAACGCAACCGCGCCCTGCAACGCCTGGGCGATGTGTCGCTGTTCATCGCCGGATTCTTTGCGCACAGTTTCGCCGCCAGGCTCATCGACATCGACTACCACGTCGCGATGGGTGGGCGCGCCTACGCCGCGCTCGCGCACGCGACCTCGCGCGGCCGGGGGCGAGTCCTGGGGGCGGTGTTCGCCGAGTTGGCAGAGAAATTCCAGCCCATGGTGGACGCCCTGAACGAGGTGAGCGAGACCTCCTACACGCACTCCGACCGCGACATCCTGCGGTTGTACGAGATCTGGCTCAAGACCGGGAGCGGGCGCTGCTACGCACTGCTGAAGCGCCTGGGTGTTGATCCCACCCACGCCGGCGGAACCGCCTTCACGCACTGACCATGCTGCTGTCGCGGTTGCAGGATCTCATCGGCGGCATCTACGACGTGAGCATCGCTCACGACGTGTACGACTTCCTGGTCACCGACCGCGGGCGCCTGCCGCATGCGGCGCGCAGCGGCACGGCGGACGAGGAGCTGCTCGTGGCCCAGCCGGTCGCCGGGAGCGATGAAGTCGTCATGTCGCTGTATCTGGACCCGGCGCTGCTGCAGCGCCTGGCGCGCGAGGATCCGCTCACTCGCCTGCACGCGGGCAATGTCGCCGACTGCTGGACCGCGCTCGAGGGCGTGAGTCACTTCCTGTACCTCGCCTGGAATGCCGGCCACGACCGGCCGGTGTCGCTGCTCGAGCTGGAGATGCAGGCGGAGGTCGACAAGTACGTGGCGAGCTACTGGCTGCTGCGCCGGCAGTTTCCCGGACGCTTCCCGGCGGAATTGCGCCGCGTGCTGTTCGAGCGCACCCGGGTGGATCCGAGCCTGGGGCAGGCGCGCGCCGGGCTGTATCGCGAGGCCAGCCGCTATGCGGAGAAATTCTGCCGGCGCCTCGAGCAGACACTGTCGCGCGCGCAGGGTCGCCAGGCGCACGGTGGTGGGGAGAGTGAAGTGCTGGCCGAATTGCGCAGGTTCTATCGCCTGAGCAACGCGCGCAAGCGCGCACACATCGAGCATTGCGAGTAAGCGAGGCTGCTGCGCGCGCAGCCGCGTGTGCGCGCCTTAGCGTTCGTCCGCCGCCTCAGTCCTGATCGCCCCCGTTGCGCTTACGCTCCTCGAGCTCGCGCATCATCTTGATCCATTCCGAGAGCTTGCGCAGGTCGGTGCGCGTGGTGTTGCCGGTGCTGCGCGTGGCGCCGCGCGCGTAGGGGTCGAAGCTTGCCTCGGGCTTGCGGGCCGGGGCGCTGTCGCGCGCGACTTCGAGCACCGGGCGCTGGTAATCGGAGGGCGCATCGAGCCATCTGACCGAGGCGTTGCCTCGATCATCGTGCACCACCTCCCCGATCCGGCGGCGCTCGGTATCGGGCACTGACTCCGGCGGGATGGGTCCTGTTTTGGTCGATTGGTCCACAGTAGCTCTGACTCCCCTTGGGTGCAGAGTAACCGCGGGTGGCGTTGCGCTTCCGCGAGATCCGTCACGGAATTTTCGCCAATGTATTCAAAGGCCCCGGCAACGCGCCGCCCGCGGTGATATGTCGTGCGCGCAGCAGGCCCAGGGCCGTCTTACCGTCGGTAATCGTGCCATCGAGCGCCCAGGCGCAGGCCGCGTCGAGCGGCACCCAGTGGACCTCGATTACCTCGGCACTCTCGTGCGCGGCGGCCGCGGGCTCGATCCCGGTGGCGAGAAACAGGTGCAGGGTCTCGGTAAACACCCCCGGTGAGCTCAGGCAGATGCCGAGGCTCGCCCACTCCCGTGCGCTCACCCCGGCTTCTTCGATGAGCTCGCGCTGCGCGGCGAGCAGCGCGGGCTCGCCGGGCTCGAGCTTGCCCGCCGGCAATTCCCACAGCCAGCCGTCGGCGACATAGCGGTACTGGCGCAGCAGACAGACGCGCCCGCGCTCATCCAGCGCGACCGCGGCTGCGCCTCCCGGATGATGCACGACTTCCAGCAGCGCCCGGTGCCCGTTCGGGAGCACCACCTCGTCGGTGGTGACGGAGATGACACGTCCCGCGAACTGCAGGGTCTGCTTGTCCGGTTTCATGCCACCCATCGTAACCGCAGCCCACCGGGTGCCGCACCCGCGCCGTGCGCTGCGGTTGTGTGCGGTGCGCCGCAGCGCGCGCCGTCGGGTCGCCACAGGATGTTGGCGGCAGGTATAGTCCGCCTCGAAAAGCCATGGCCACCACAGCGCACCTCGAAAAACTCAACGCCGCACAGCGCAAGGCGGTGACTCACGGCGAGGCGCTTGCCGAGCAGGGCTACCGCGCCGGGCCGCTGCTGATCGTCGCCGGCGCGGGCACCGGCAAGACCGACACTCTGGCGCATCGCGTGGCGCACCTGGTGATCCACGGCGTGGATCCGGCCCGCATCCTGATGTTGACTTTCACGCGCCGCGCGGCCACTGAAATGCGCCGCCGCGCGCAGGAAATCACCCGCCAGGCGCTCAACGAACCCCTGGGCGGCATCGGCCACAGCATCGCCCAGCGCCTGAGCTGGACGGGTACCTTTCATTCCATCGGCAACCGACTGCTGCGGCACTACGCGCCACACCTGCAGCTCGATCCGCATTTCAGCGTCATCGATCGCGGCGATGCCGCGGACCTCATGGACAGTCTGCGCCAGGAGCTGGGGCTGGCAGGCAAGGAACAGCGCTTCCCGCGCAAGGAGACCTGCCTGCAGATCTACTCCAACCGCGTCAACACCCACACAGCGCTCCACGAGACGCTGCAGCAGCACTACCCGTGGTGCGCGCAATGGGAGGAGGAGCTCACGCGGCTGTATCGGGCTTACGTGGAGCAGAAGCAGCACGCGAGCCTGCTCGACTATGATGACCTGCTGCTGTACTGGCACGCGATGATGTCCGAGCCACGCCTGGCGCAGCACATCGGCGCACACTTCGATCACGTGCTGGTCGACGAGTACCAGGACACCAACCGGCTGCAGGCGGACATCCTGCACGCGCTGAAGCCCGACGGCGCGGGATTGGCGGCGGTTGGCGACGACGCCCAGGCGATCTACTCCTTCCGCGCCGCCGCGGTGGAAAACATTCTCGGCTTTCCGGAGCGCTTCCAGCCGCCCGCCGAAGTGGTCACGCTGGCGCAGAACTACCGCTCGACCCAGCGGGTGCTCGATGTCGCCAACGCGCTCATGGCCGAGGCGCCGCGGCAGCACCGCAAGTACCTGCTCTCGATCCGCGGTGAAGGCGCGCGGCCGCGCGTCGTCACGGTGGACGAGTTGCAGTCGCAGGCGGAATACGTGTGCACCGAGGTGCTCAGGCGCCGCGAGGCGAACGTGCCGCTCAAGCGCCAGGCGGTGCTGTTCAGAAGCGCAAGCCACAGCGACATCCTGGAAGTGGAGCTGGCGAAGCGCAAAGTGCCGTTCGTGAAGTACGGCGGCCTCAGGTTTCTCGAAGCGGCGCACATCAAGGATCTGCTCGCGGTGCTGCGCTGGGCGGACAACCCGCGCAACACCCTGGCAGCGTTCCGCACCCTGCAGCTGCTGCCGGGGATGGGACCGGTCAATGCACGCACCGCGATCGAGCAGCTGGAGGCCGCAGCACACTCCTTCGAAACCCTCAAGGCCTTCAGTCCGCCGCAGACCGCGGAGATCGACTGGCAGCGGCTGATCGAGCTCATGCAAGCGCTCGCCGATCCGCAACGGCCCTGGCCCGGGCAGCTGCACCTGGCGCGTGAGTGGTACCGGCCGCATTTCGAGCGGCTGTACGAGCAATTCCACACCCGGCTCGGGGACCTGGAGCAACTGGAGGTGCTATCGGGGCAGTATCCGTCACGCGAACGCTTCCTCACCGAGCTGACACTCGATCCGCCGCACGCCACCAGCGACCTCGCCGGTCGCCCGACGCTCGATGAGGACTACCTGGTGCTGTCGACGATCCACTCGGCGAAAGGCATGGAGTGGGACACCGTCTACGTGCTGAACGTCGTGGATGGCAGCTTCCCTTCCGAGTTCTCCACCGGCAGACCTGAGCTCATCGAGGAGGAGCGGCGGCTGTTGTATGTTGCGCTCACCCGCGCGCAGAACGACCTGCTGCTGGTCGTGCCGCTCAAGTTTCATCTCACGCACCAGTCGCGGCAGGCAGATGCGCACGTGTACGGCGGACGCAGCCGCTTCATGACCGAGAAGGTGCACAAGACGCTCGACGCGGTGACCTTCCACGGAGCGGTGCTCGCCGGCGGCGACGCTCTGCGCCAGAGCAGCGCGCCGGTGACCATGGACGTCGGTGCGCGGCTGCGCGATATGTGGTGAGGACTACTTCAGGGGCTTCACGAAGCGCAGCGTGAAGCGGTCGCTCTCGCCGATGGCGGCGTACTTGTCGCGGTCCTTGTCGCCCAGGCGATAAGTGGGCGGCAGGGTCCACACTCCCTGCTCGTAGTCCTTGGTGTCCTTCGGGTTGGCGTTCACCTGGGATTTGGCGACCAGCCTGAAGCCCTGCGCTTCGATCAGCCTGATCGCGTAGTCCTCGTTGACGTACCCACTCTTTGCCCTCGGGTCCTGCGCCACGGCCGGATTGCCGCGGTGCTCAACCACGCCCAGCACGCCCCCGGGCTTGAGCGCGCGGTACATGGTGGCGAGTGCCGGTGCTGCCGTGTCCCGCGACATCCAGTTGTGGATGTTGCGGAAGGTCACGACCATGTCGACCGATGCCGGCGGCACGGCGTCGCTCCCATCCGCCGGGAAGCTGACCACCGAGACGCGGCCGTAGAGATCCGGGCGCTCGGCCAGCGTGTGGCGATACTCCTCCAGACGCTGGCTGATGTATTTGCTCTCGGGGTCCGCCGCAATGACCGCGGCGTAGTACTTGCCCTTGTCGCGCACCAGCGGCGCGATCACCTCGGTATACCAACCCGGTTCCGGCCAGACTTCCAGCACGCTCATCTCGGGGCGGATGCCGAAGAACAACAACGTTTCCTTCGGATGGCGGTAACGGTCGCGAGCGCGGTTCTCCTGCGCGCGGTAGTCGGCGGCCAGGATGCCGGTCAGCGCCTCGGCGGTGGTCTGCCG